>JACDGB010000097.1 GCA_013815485.1 Rubrobacter sp. | reverse complement strand
CGGTGGCGATGGGCGGCGCAAGATCGGCCGCCTGGTTGAGGAGGCCGCCGAGGTGCGGGTTCGGGAGACCCAGAGCGAACTGCACGCGCTCGTGCTGGAGGCCAGGGAGATAAAGCGCCTGCTCCCGCGCTACAACTCCGCTGGCCGCGACGACCGGGCTAGCTGGTTCATAAAGCTCGACACCAACGAACCATACCCGGTCCCCGAACGGACGCCCGGCAACGAGCCGGAGGACGGCATCGTGTATCTGGGGCCATACCGGAGCGCCGGCTCCCTCGACGCCTGCATCGAAGCGCTCGGCAGGATCTTCCCCTTGAGACGCTGCGAAAGGGAGCGCGGAAGCGGCGGAGTCTGTTTCTACGGCCAGATGGGCCGCTGCGCCCCGTGCCTCGGGATGGGCGAGGATGAGTACCGGCGCGACGTGGTGGGGGAGATGGAGGCGCTCCTGCGCGGCGAGGGCGGCGAGGAGCATCTGGCGGCCCTCGTCGCCGAGAGGCAGCGGCTCGCCGGAGAACTCGAGTTCGAGGCAGCGGCCCGGTTGCGGGATCTCATCTCCGGGATAGAGCGCATACGGTTGACCCGAGCCGTGGTAAGCGCGGAGGGCGTGCAGGCAGTCGTCGCCCCCTCCACCGAGCCAGGCGTCGTCGAGGTTTTCATCCTCTCGGGGGGGCGTTTGATCTCCCACCAGGGCTTCGATCCTGGCGACGCCGAAGCCATGACCCTGTACGTCAGGGAGATACTCGATGGCCCCGAGGCGGTCAATGGCTCCACCGACCCGGACGCTACATCCGATGAGATCCGGGTCGTCATGGCGTACTTGAGACGCCGGAAAGCTGATGTGAAAGCGGTTCGGTTGAGGGAGGCCGGGGACTTGCTGGCGGCCGTCGAGCGGGTAGCGGCGTCCGAGCCGGAGGTTGTGTAACACTTCGTGTAACATCGCCAGCATGGTAAAATCCGGTGCAAACATGTGGTTCGAGGGCCGCTGTGAACGTTCAGGAAAAGGCGGTTGAAGGATGGTTCAGGGTTTGCAGAACGCCACGCGCAAGATACTGCTGGTAGATGATGAGCCGTCCATTCAGAAGATGCTCGTTCATGCTCTGGAGCGCGAGGGCTTCCAGGTGCAGGCTGTGGGGGATGGGGAGGCCGCGCTGGAGGCGTTCAGATCTTTCGAGCCGCATTTGATCATCCTGGACATCATGCTCCCCAAGCTGGACGGCACCGAAGTTTGCCGCCGCATCCGGTCTCAGAGCGATGTGCCGATCATCATGCTCACCGCCAAGGACGACGAGATAGACCGGGTCGTAGGGCTGGAGCTTGGGGCCGACGACTACGTGACCAAGCCGTTCGCCGTCCGGGAGTTGGTGGCGCGGGTGCGCGCGATCATGCGCCGGGCCGCCGTGCCGACTGGCACGAAACAGGATGCGCTTTCTTACGACGGGTTGAAGATCAACATCCCCAGCCGCCGGGTGGCGGTGGAGGGCCGGGACGTTGACCTCACTTACACGGAGTTCGAGCTTTTGGTGACCCTCGCCTCCAGTCCGGGGCGCGTATTCTCCCGGAGCACGCTTCTCACCAGGGTATGGGGCGATGAGTTCCGTGATGAGCGCACGGTGGACGTACACATAAGGCACCTCCGCGAAAAGATCGAACGCGACCCCAGAAACCCCGAGTTCATCCACACCGCGCGGGGTGTCGGATATGTTTTCCGCTAGGAAAGTCCTCTACCGCAAAGACGGTGAGCAAGAGCCCAGTTCCGGCGTCCGTAAGAACGCCCGCTCTTTCTGGCATCGCAAGCGGAGGTTCCGACCCCGCGTCAGCATCAGGGTGTGGCTGACGCTGCTCTTCGTGCTGGTGACGGCTTTCGCGGCGGTGACGGCCTACGAGATAGTGCGTCCCATCCTGGAAAACACTTTGAACCAGGCGAGCCAGGCCAGCTTCCGTCAGGTGGGAGAGCAGTTCGAGGATAGGATCGCGCGAAACGATGATGTGAGCGTGCAGTCCATCAGGTCCTTCGCCACCAGCCGCGGGTTGCAGTGGGGGATAGTGCGGGTTGAGGGCAGCGGCGCCACCAAGCTTCAAGGAGATCAGGACCTCGAATGGGACCCCAGCGTGGTCAAGGCCGCCGTCACCGGTCAGCAGCCGAGGGAGAAGATCTCACCCGTCGAGACGGGTGAGCGCGCCGGCCAGTTACAGGCGACCTACGCATCTCCGATCAATGACAACGACGGCCAGGAAGGGTTGGCCGTGGTCTTCAACCGGTTCTATACGACGAGCGACGTGGAGAACGTGCGGGCGGCGGTGAGGAACGTGGAGCGGATAGTCTTGCTCGCGGGCGCTTTGGCGCTTTTGATCTCGGGTTTCGCCGGATACGTGGCCGCCACCCTGATCTCCCGCCGCATCAGCCGCCTCGGGCTGGCAGCCGAGCGTCTTGCCGGCGGGAACTTCGACGAGCGCATAGATACCCGCATCGAGGATGAGGTGGGTTCCCTGGGCGCGACGTTCAACTCGATGGCGGCCTCGCTCAAGGATGCCTTCGAACAGGTGGAGCAGGAGAAAGAGCGCGGCAGCGCCATCCTCGACGGCATGACCGACGCGGTAGTCGGCGTGGATCGGGATTTGAACGCGATCTTCCTGAACCCCCGCGCCCGGGAACTACTCGAGTCCGCGCCGCACGAGTTTCACAACCGTCTCCAGGAAATCCTCGCCAAATCCCGCTACTCGGGCCTCGTCACCGAACCCGAGGCCCGAGCGGGGAACCGCATCATCGAGATACGGGCCGCCCCCCTGGAGGATGGCGCCCTCGCCATCCTCAGGGACGTCACCGAGGAGCACGACGTCCAGCGGGCGAAGGCCGAGTTCATCGCCAACGCTTCCCACGAGCTGAAGACCCCGCTCTTCGCGCTCTCCGGCTACCTGGAGATGCTCGAAGACGAGGAGGATGAGAAGGTCCGCACCGAGTTCCTGGAGGACATGAGGGCCCAGACGGAGCGTCTCCAGAACTTGGCGCGTACCCTGCTCGACCTCTCGCGTCTGGACGCGAACGCCGTCACCTTCCGCCTCGAGGAGGTGGACCTGGAGTACCTTCTCCACGAGCTCAGGCGGGACTTCGGATACACGGGGCGTCCACTGAACATCCGAACCGAGGAAGGCGTACCACCCGTCGAGACGGACCCGACTCAACTCCACCGCGTCCTCGCCATCCTGCTAGACAACGCTCTCAAGTACTCCGAACAGAGCGCGCCCGTGGACCTGGGCCTCTCCCGCGAGAATGGACACGCTGTCATCAGCGTCACCGACCGGGGCTGCGGCATCCCCGAGCCGGAGCAGGCGCACATCTTCGACCGTTTCTACCGCGCCCAGGGATCATCCCGCGCGGATGGCACCGGCCTCGGACTCGCGCTGGCGGATGAGATCTCACACCACCTCGGAGGTGAGATCCGGGTACACAGCAAACCCGATATCGGCAGCACCTTCTCCTTGTCATTGCCGCTCTCCACCAAAGAAAAGGACAGTGAAGAGCCCCTAGATGAAGCGCGTTGAAGTATTATCAACCTCGACCTGAAGTTTAGATTCGGCTCGGAGATGCAGGCGTAGGTGGCGATCATTCTTTAGATCAGAATATCAGTGGCAACCCGAGCAGGGTCAGGATCGGCTGCACGGGCGCCAGTATGTAGTTGAGGGGTGAGGCTACGCCGGGCAGCCAGGTCAGGAGGACGAGGCTGAGCAGGATGAATGGGCCGTACTGGTTCATGAAGGCCACGAATC
Organism: Rubrobacter sp.; assembly: GCA_013815485.1. Classification (GTDB taxonomy): domain Bacteria; phylum Actinomycetota; class Rubrobacteria; order Rubrobacterales; family Rubrobacteraceae; genus JACDGB01. Next base: position 2,937 of record JACDGB010000097.1, on the reverse strand, counting down.
CGTCGAGGGCGCGTGGCAGGAACGGGAAGAGAATCTTCGAGCCGTCGAGTGGGGGGATGGGGATCAGGTTGAACACAAAGAGCAGCGCGTTCACGAACGCCACCCCGGCTATTACGAGTTGCAGGTAGCCTTCCTGGAACTGCGGAAACAGGTAGAGAGCGGCGCAGACGAGCACCACCAGCAGGTTCGATAGGGGACCGGCGAACGCGACGGCGACCGCGCCGAGCCGCGCTCCCCGCAGGTTCGAGATCATCACGGGCGTCGGCTTGCCCCACCCGAAGCCGACCATGAAAAGCATCACCGTCCCGAGCACGTCCAGGTGCGAGATGGGGTTGAGCGTCACGCGGCCTTCTCGGTAAGCTGTGTCGTCGCCCAGCATGTAGGCTGACCAGGCGTGAGCTGCCTCGTGGATGGTGATGCCTGCGACGAAGCCCAGGATAATAGCCACCGCGAGCGCCGGATATTGTTCGAAGAGGCCCAAGATCATGGCCGCAAGTATGACACACGCCCGGCGCGAGGTAGTACGGCAATCTCCGAAGAGCTACTGGATGGTGGAGGCCGAGACGGAGACATGGTTGCCTGCGTCTCCGGTGTATGAGGAGAGTTGCGGGTCGAGAACCGCGGCGGAGTCGGCGACCGAGCCAAGCTCCGTCATCCCGGCTGTCACGGGAGTGGCGACGCCGGTGTCGGAGCTTATGTCGTTGACCAGGGAGACGGTGACCCGGACGTTCGGGTCTTCTCTGGGTTTGATCTCGACGACATTCGCGCCTTCTACCATAGGGTCGGGGCGGATGGAGGTGATGACGCCGAATACCGGCGAGTAGACGGTGCTTCCCGCTTCGGCCCCGACATCGAGGGCGCCAGTCATGGGGCCGGCTCGCTCCACCCGGTCCATTACGTGGTACTGGATCTTCTCCGGCGTCGAGTCCATCGCGACAAGATCCACGAGCGGGTTCGCGGACAGGCTCTCGCCGTGCGGCGAGAGCTCCAGGAACGTCTCTCCTTCTGGGTGATAACCGAGCCCGGTCAAGCCTGTCGGCCTTATGGGGGTCGAGATCCCAACCCCTTCCACCTCCGCCAGCACCGCGTCCGGGTTGGCTACGTTCGGGTCTATCGGGAGGTTGTTTTCAGCGGCGCCAGGCGAACTTTGCGCGAACATTGCGACGACGAGCGCCAGCGTGCCAAGCACCAACGCCACGATCACCAGCGTCCTCCGCCGCCGGAAGCGCGTGGTCCGTTGCTCTGCCTGGTTCCTGCGGGCGTTCAGCCGCGCGGACAGGCCGGGAGGAACCTTCCCGTCATCCTGGTATGGCAATGCTTCCCGACGTCCCCGCCGCAGCGTGGTCCCGATCTTGCTCCTGCGCGCAGCATGTCGCGCGCGGATCGATTTTAGTTTGTCCCCATGCATCCTGAGGGCGAAGTATATAGAGCGGCGCGGGTACTGTAAACCGGGTCAGGCGAGGCTGGTAATCAGTGCCAAATTCGGCCCCAAAGCGTCCAGGCTGGTATATTTGAGGCGTAGTCAAGTAATTCTGCGACGGGAGGCCGAGGTGTCCGCCAAGAAGCTCGTCGTCTCGACATATCTTCAGTACATCCTGCTCGCCATCGGTGCTCTGCTGCTCATAACGTTCGTCCCGCAGATAAGCGGCGTGCTGGTGACTTTCCTCATGGCGGCCATCCTCGCTTACGCGCTCAACCCTCTCGTGAGGAGGCTCGAAAAGTGGCGCGTCCCGAGGGTGGTTGCGGTGCTTGGGGTGTTTTTAGTGCTGGTCACGGTCGTGGTCGCCGCACTCCTGGTCCTCATCATCCCGGCGGTGCAACAGGTGCGGATGATCGCCAGCCAGCCGGAGGTCATCGTGAACGGCGCGACACGGGTGGTCGTAGAGGCCAGGCAGCTTCCCTATGTCGGCGAGTGGATACCGGCCACGCTGGACCAGAATGCCAGGGATGCCGCCCTGCAATTCGTCCGGGACAACGTGCCACCGGCGAGTTCCATCCTCAACGCCGCCCTGGGGCTCATCGGCGGCGTGTTCGGGGTATTCGGGACCGTCCTGAACCTCTTTCTCATGCTTATAGTTTCCATATATTTGCTGCTGGACCGGGAGAGGATACTGCGCGCCGTGCTCGGCACGATACCGGGCACGGTTAGAGATCAGATCCTGGAACTCTTCGCGGCTGTGGAGGGCACGCTGGTCAAGTACCTGCGGGCGCAGCTTTTCCTGTGCGTGACGATGGGCGTGATCGGCTGGAGCATCGTCTATGTCGTGGGCAAGTTTGCCCCCAGCCAGTATCTCGATCCAAGCAAACTCCTGGTCCAGTACGCTCTGTTGATCGGGGTTTGGGTCGGAATCACGGAACTCATCCCCGTGCTCGGAGCGTTTCTGGGCGCGATCCCCGCCGTGATTCTGGCCCTGGTGGCTGGGCCGACCGAGGCGCTCGTCGTCGCCGCGCTCTTCCTCGTCGCGCAGCAGGTCGAAGGCAACTTCCTGGTCCCGAAGGTCATGGGTGGATCGGTGGGCGTGCACCCGCTTTGGGTGATGTTCGCCATGCTCACGGCCACCGCCCTGTACGGGATCGTCGGAGCCCTGTTCGCCGTTCCAGTGGTCGCGATCATCTCCGCTTCATTGCGCTACCTCGGAGGCACGCTCGTCTTCGAACGCTGGAGGGATGCCCCTGTCTTCGCCGTGCCCGAAACCACGGACGCCGCGAACCTGGATGCCGCGAACGCGCCGGTGAAGGCCGGAGCGGGGACCGGCGATATGCCGGAGAAGGGGTAGGCGATTGGGCCTCCCACGCGGGGAGCCGCAGCGGACTTTCTCCTACAAAAAGGCTTTCCGGGAACTCATCAGGCCCCTGGCAAGATTGCTCTCCGCGATGCGGGTGCACCCCGACACGCTCACCCATCTGGGCTGGACCCTGGCGGTGGTCTCGGCAGTC
>JACDGB010000096.1 GCA_013815485.1 Rubrobacter sp. | reverse complement strand
GACCGGTGCACCTCCGCGACCGTCTCAACCTTGTGCAGCAACCGTGCAGCAACCCGGGTAAATCTCCTGAAATGCTGGGAAATGAGCTTATGCAGAAATACGGCGATTTGCGGGAGTTTTGCAAACTCCAGAAACGTCCAGCACACTATCGCACTGCCTTCACACGGCAGAGGTCGCTGGTTCGAAACCAGCATCGCCCACTCGGGGAAGTGCTGGAAGTGCTTATCTAAGCGGTAAAACCCCGAACAAGCAACGAGCTTCGGGAGCCTCCAGACTTTTTGCACATCAAGAGTACACCAACGCGGCGACTTCAGGGTACTACCCGGAGGCGCTGTCCTCAAGTAACGCGCCCATCCCTTCACTAGGGAGAGGCTCAGAGAAGTAGTACCCTTGCGCCAGGTCGCATCCCATCGTCTCCAGCCGTTCGAGTTGGCCCGAGGTCTCTATCCCCTCGGCGATGACCTCAAGGCCTAGGGCGTGCGCCAGGTCGATCATCCCGGACACCAGCGCCGCGGTCCCCGGCTCCCCTTCGAGACCGCCCACGAACGAGCGGTCTATCTTGACGTAGTCGACCGGGAAACGCTGCAGGTAGGAGAGCGAGGAGTAGCCCGTGCCAAAGTCGTCTATGACCAGCCGCACGCCCAGCGTCTTCAGTTCCTCGAGCGTGGAGACCGTCGCGGGGGCGTCGCTCATGGCGGCGGTCTCCGTGATCTCCAGGTGCAGACAAGTGGGGTCCAGCCCCGTTTCTCGCAGGACCCGGGAGACCGCCTCCGCGAGGTTGGGTTCCCTGAACTGCCTCGCCGAGAGGTTTACGTAGACGGCCAAGGGCGGGTCGGCGGCGAAGCGCTCTTGCCAGTCTTTGATTTGGCGGCACGCCTCCTCCAGCACTGCCTCGCCGATGGGGACGATGAGCCCGGTCTCCTCGGCCAGGGGAACGAACTGGCCGGGAAGCAACAGGCCGCGCTTCGGATGATGCCAGCGCACCAGCGCCTCTACCCCCGTGACGCGGGGTTCCCGCGAGATCTTGGGCGAAACGATCGTCCTGCTTCCCGCGGCCCGCAAAGACCTTTGCAGGTTCGCGTCCAGCAGCATCTGGGGTTGGTAGTGGACCCTCAACTCGCCCCGTTCGATGGCCCTCCTTAGGTCTTGCTCCGTCTCCAAACGCTCGAAGGCTTCTGCGTTCATCGCCTCGTCGAATACGGCCAGGCGCGCCTTGCCAGAACGCTTGCCCCTGTACATCGCCAGGTCCGCGTCGCGCAGGAGGTCCGCGGCGTATTTGCCGTTGGCGCCGCCGGTGGTCACCCCTATGCTCGCGGTGACGACGAGACGGCGCCTGCCCAAGGTGAAGGGTTCTCGGAGCCGCTTTAGGACGCGCTTCGCGACGCGAACGGCTTCCTGCGTGTTGGTGTCTCCTAGCAGCAAGACGAACTCGTCACCGCCGAGACGGGCGACGGTGTCCTCGGGCCTGAGGAGCGCCCGCATCCGCTTGCTCACCGTCTTTAGCAGCATGTCTCCCGCCTTGTGCCCGAGAGAGTCGTTTACGACCTTGAAGTTGTCCAGGTCCACGAATAAGATTGCGACCTCGCCTTCTCGGCGCTTGGCGCGGGCCAAGGCTTGGCGGAGGCGATCGGTGAACAGGGTCCTGTTGGGCAGTCCGGTCAAGGGGTCGTGCAGCGCCTGGTGCTGGAGTTGCTTTTCCAGGGCCTTGCGCTCGGTGACGTCGTGGACGGTGCCTATCATCCTCATCGCCTCCCCGTCTTCTCCACGCACCACCTCCGCCCGGCGGTGCACCACCCTGACCTCGCCGTCGGGCTTGACCACGCGGTGCTCGAAGTCGTAGGGGCGATCGTCGTATAGTGCACCCTCCAGCGCCAGACCGAGCATCTTCCTGTCGTCGGGATGCGCCACCTCGAGTAGTTTCTCGAAGGTCGGGACGAAAGCCTGCGGTTCGAAGCCGTGGATACGGAAGGTCTCGTCCGACCAGTAAAGTTCGTCGGTTCTCGGGTCCCACTCCCAGTTGCCGAGGTGCGCCATGCGCTGCGCCTTCGCAAGCCCCGCCTGGCTCTTGCGCAACGCCTCCTCGGCCTCTTTGCGCTCGGTGACATCGCTGAGGATGCCCTGCACGTACAACGGCTCACCCCCTTCTTCCCGCACGACGACCGTCTCCTCCCTTATCCACACCGCCGATCCGTCCTTGGCCAGCAGCCGGTACTCCTCGTCGACCGGCCCGCCGTCGGCCTCGAAGCGCTCGTCGGAGGCGAGAATCCGCTCCCGGTCTTCGGGGTGGAGTTGCTCCCGCCACAGCCTGCCCGCCATCCACTCCTCGGGGGTGTAGCCGAGCATGCCCTCTACTTGGGGGCTGACGTAGAGGGGCGCTTTCGAGCCCTCCACCCGGTCGACGAAGGTGACGGCCGGTATCCGCTCCACCAGCGTGCGGTAGCGTTCCTCCGCCTCTCTGAGGCTCTCCTCGGCCCGCTTGCGCTCGGTGACGTCTCGCACGGCGGTGACGCGCACGCTACGGCCCTGGTAAGAATACGCTTCCCCCCGGACCTCGAGGTCGAGGTGCGTGCCGTCCTCCCTGACCCCGACGATCTCGTAGGGGGCTTCGTCCCCGGAGGCGATCTTCCGGCGCACCAGGTCCCGGTGCTCGGGCGCTACGAATTCTAGTACGGACCTGCCGACCATCTCCGCTAACTCGTAGCCCATCATGTCCGTGAGGGCGCGGTTGGCTTCCAAGATCTCGCCCCTGTCACTGATGAGGATTCCCTCGAAGGTCGCATCGGCGAGGCTTCTGAGCCGGTCCTCGCTCCTGCGCAACCGGCTGTGGAGCCGTGCCCGGCTTACGGCCACGCTCACGTGATCGCCCAAGGTGACCATCAGTTCGAGGTCTGTGCGTCCGAGCTTCACGCCGCCCGTGCTCTCCACGTCTAGGAAGCCCACCGCCTCGCCCTCGTCGAAAAGCGGGACGCAGATTTCGGAGGTTATCCCCTCGATGGTCCCGAGGAAGTCCGGATCGGTACGCACGTCTTCCAAGAGCACGGGCTCCCCGGTGCGTACGGCTCGGCCCGTAACGCCCTCCGTAAGACGGATCCTCTCGATCACCTCGCGGTAGCCGACCTGGTGCTGGAGCACGAGTTCCTCGCCTTCGAGCAGGTAGGCGCTCACCTGAGTGTATCCGTAGGTCTCGGCGATGGCCTCGACCACCTTGTAGAAGACGGTGGGCAGATCCAGCTCCTGGGCCAGGGCGGAGCGCATCTGGTGCAGGAGGGACAGCTCCTGTGACAGGATACGGTGCCGCTCCTCGCTCCCCTTGAGCGCTTCCTCGGCCTCCTTCTGCTCGGTGATGTCGAAGATGACGCCCTGCCAGTACAGGGGTTCGTCCGACTCGTCCTTTACCAGCACCGCCTCCTCGCGCACCCACACCACCGAGCCGTCCTTGGCCAAGAGCCGGTACTCCTCGCGAAACGGTTCGTCCCCCGCCTCGAAGCGCTCGTCGGAGGCCAGCACCCTTTCCCGATCGTCGGGATGGAGCCGCTTGGGCCAGAGGCGCTCGTTCTGCCACTCCTCGGGGGTGTAGCCAAGCAACTCCTCTATCTGCGGGCTGGTGTACAGCGAGTTGTCCGGGTCGTCTACCGGGTCTATGTAGGTGACGGCGGGTATCTGCTCGACCAGGGTACGGTAGCGTTCCTCCGCCTCCGCGAGGCGCTCCTCGGCCCGCACGCGTTCCGTCACGTCGTAGACGACGCCCTCGATCGCCTCCACCACGCCGCCCTCGCCGTAGACGCCCCGCCCACGCTCTTCCACGTGCCTTACCTCGCCGTCCTTGCGCCGTAGCGAGTATCGCAACTCGAAGCGCCGGCGCTCGGTTAGGCCCGCCTGCACGTCTTCCCACACCCTGTCCCGGTCTTCCTCCGATATGAGGTCGGCGAACATCACCGTGCCGTCGGTGACCTCCTCGGGCGTGTACCCGGTGAGCTCTAGGGCGTAGTCGCTAACGAACTCGTTGGGCCACTCGGGCTCGTTGCGACAGCGGTAGAGGTAGGCCGAGACGTTCGAGAGCAGGGCAGACAAGCGCCGCCTACTCTCCTCTAGCTCCTCCTCGGCCTCCTTCTCCTCGGTGACGTCAAACATAACGCCCTGCCAGAACGAAGGACGTCCCCCCTCGTCCCGCACGACCACGGCCTCGTCCCTTATCCACACCATCCGACCGTCCCTGGCGAACATCCGGTACTCCGCCCTGAAGGGATCTAGGGTTTCGTCGGTGCGGGTGTCCTCCGCGAGTAAGCGTTCGCGATCGTCAGGGTGGACCGTCTCGAGCCAGTGCGCCGGGTGCGAAACGCTCGCCTCGGGCGAGTACCCGAGCGTGGCCTCGTACTGCGGGCTGACGTACGTCAGGCGCTTGCCCTTCTCAGAGAGCTCTTCGATGTAGGTGATGGCGGGCACCTGTTCCACTAGCGTGCGGTAGCGGATCTCGGCCGCCCTGAGTTTGTCCTCCGCCGCCTTGCGCTCGGTGACGTCGGTGGCGACGCCAAGCACGCCGGAGAACTCGCCGTTCTCCCGCAATGGCGAATACCGCGTCTCGAACGCCAGTCCGCCTATATCTATGGTGGCGTCGAACGTCTCGCCGGCTAGCGCGAGGCGGACGCTTTCCACGATCTGCGGAGCGTCGCGGTGCATCTCGAAGATCGACCGTCCGACGACCGTTTCCGGTCCTAGCCCCAAGGCGTCCAAGCCATCGCCCTCCGAGAGCGTGAACGTCCCTTCGGCGTCCACCGCGAACAGGGCGACGGGCAGGCCGGCGACCACCCCTCGGTAACGGGCCTCGTTCCCGCCCAAAGCTTCGTTGGTCCGTCGGAGGTCCGACACCTCATCTTCGAGCCTCGCGACCTCACGTTCGCGCTCTACGGTCTTCCGCAGGAGCCGCGCCGTCTTACGCCAGTGATACAAGCCGAGGACCGCCGCAAGCACGATAAAAGCGGCCACTAAAAGGCCGAGTTGCCACGCCTCGTACCGCCGGGCCCACCCCCCAAGGCTTTCGAACGCGCCTAAGTAGGCCGCCGCCAGCGCCACCGCAGCGACGGCACTTATCGCTAGGCTGGCGGTCTTATGCCTGCTGCCCTTTCCCATTCCCTTGCCTCGTGTCGGCAGGTGTAAGTATCATGAGTAACGACACCAAGTATAGATCACCGCCCGCATCCGGCGCGAACATCTCGTCAGTCCAGAGCGGGGAGATGACGCCGCGATTGCGCTACGATGCGTTTCCGTCGCGGCGCGTCAGCGTCGCGCGGAGTCCCCGTCGTCCCTGGCGGTCCCCCATCCCCGTCTAACCCGCAGGCCATACGGGTTCGTGCTTGCGGGCGGGCCCATGTAAACGCACTGCGACCCCTACTGAGATGCAAGAGTAGGGGCGTTACCCCCAAGGTCCGTTTACACCAGTAGTACACCAACCCGCGCGAACGGCGGCGAACGACCACGAGACACCCTTAGGACGAATACCGCAGTTTGCAGGTGTTTCCGAACGCTGGTGAACGACTACGCCGTTACCTCTTCGCCTTCACACGGCAGAGGTCGCTGGTTCGAAACCAGCATCGCCCACTCAGAAAAACCGCTTATCTAAGCGGTGAACCCGCAGACTGGCAGCAGGCTTCTGAACCCCTCGGCACCCTCCATACACTAATACGGTTTCCGTCTTGCCCGCCGACAGATTGGGTTTCCCACCTACTCCCCAAGCTGCGGCCTCTCAAGCACCGAAAGGCGATCACGCAAGCGAGCCACACGATTGCTTTAGACTGCACGACAACGCAACGCTTCGAGGATCGGGGGATACGCGGGGAAGGGCGACGCGGGCGGTAGCATCCAAGACTTCGTGACTTATGTCCGGAGTCTGACGGGGGACGAGCCGCTGCCTCGGTGAGGCGGATGGTGCGGCTGCTCTTCTTCGTCTTCGGCTCGTCGAGCAGGATGCGGCCTTCGCTGACGGTGACGGTGCGCCGCACCCTCAAGCGGGAGTTCTCCAGGTCCACGTCTTGTCACTTGGGGGCGAGCAGTTCGCCCTGCCGCAGCCCCGTATGGACTTTTGGAGGGAGATTGCTCCGATCCACCCATCGAATTACTGGAGGTGGGATGTATACTTCCGGCAACCGCCAAGGCGGGGTAGAATGCGGAAACTATGGACGTAAGGCTGACACTACCGGACGAGATGTTAGAGGCTCTGGGGCCGGATCCCGAGCGAGAAACCCTCGAAGGCCTACTGCTGCTTCTGGTCGGCGAAGGCAGGCTCTCTGTGGAGCGTGCGGGCGCAGTCCTCGGTCTCGAAGACCGCGAGCAGGCCGAGCACTGGTACGCCAGGCGCACCATGTCCCGTCGGACCGCTGAAGTGAGTGAGGATCCCGACGGGACCCAAGAGCACGTTTCCCCCGGAGACTTCACGCAAGAAATCCCGAAACGCTCCAGGAGGTTTCTCCGTATCACCCCCGCCGCCAAAGGTAGCGGCCTCTCGGATGTCAGCATCAACCACGACCAGTATCTGGCCGAGGACGTTTGAGGGGAGCCGTCCTGGCCGACACTGGCCGCTCTACGCCGCAGCCGATCCGAACAACTCACATCACGCCCGGCCCCTCGAAGAGCAAGAGCGGCTCGAAGCCGAGGATCTCGAGACTGCGGTTTCCTACGCCACGGTACAGGAGGCCTACATCCTCGTCCTGCGT
>JACDGB010000004.1 GCA_013815485.1 Rubrobacter sp. | reverse complement strand
GGCCGCTACCCGCAACGCCGCCATAAGATCCTCCGCTTCCTCCGTCCCCAGTGGCGCGGCGGACACGCCTTCCTCCCCGAAATCCCGGTTTGCGATGCGATCCCGGTGCGCGGCGAGCGCGAGCCGCCCGAGGTCCCCGGCCCCCACATCGAGGACGATGGCGAGGGTTCCGGGGCGCAGTCCCAGTTCCCCGGCTGAGTCGGCGTCGAAGGTCTCTTCCACTGCCGCGAGCCTCAACTCCTGTGGCTGGATCCCCCAGTCCCGCATGCCGGCGGAGATGGCCCGGCGTCCCACGGTGTCGGGGTCGCCGTCCATCGCGCCGAACAGGTCGAGGTCTTCCTCTTCGATCAAGGCGTCCTCGGCGGCGGCCATCGCCCCGGCTTCGCAAATTCGCCGCACGCCAGCCTCGTCCATGCGCGGCAGCCTCGTTTCGGAGAGGCTCCGGAGCAGGACCAGCAATATCTCGCCGGGTGATACTTCGAGGTCTTCGACCGCCGCTTCGGCCACGATCAAGACTCCACGCCTGGGAGCGGAGGCAAGTTCCGGAGCGGCGTGCGTGGATGAAACAGCGACCCATCCGAAGCCCTCCGATGATGTAGCAACGTACATGGGACTCTCGATGCCGGGGAGCCGGGCGGCTGGGAGTGCGCGTTCTATGGCAGGGTCAGCGAAGCTTTCGGCAGGGGCGAAAAGCACTATCTCCGCTCCCTCGCCCTCGCCACGCCACTCGTAGTCCTCTGTATGCTCGGCCATCGGTCGGTCTCCTACTCGACTACTACCAGGGGCTGTCCGGAGCGAACAGTGTCTCCGGCCTCGACGAGAACCTCGGAGACCGTGCCGGCTTTCTGGGTCCTGATATCCGTCTCCATCTTCATCGCCTCCAGCGCGCATACCGCCTCGTCCGCCGCGACCGCCTGCCCCGGCTCCACGTTTACCCTGACTATGGTCCCCTGCATCGGCGACGACACCGCGCCCTCCCCACCACCAGCCCGCCGCGAAGTCCCACCAGCCCGCCGCGGAGCCCCACTACCCCGCCCAGACCCTTCATCCGAGAAAACTCGCACCCGGAAGAGCTTCCCATTCACCTCGACCTCGACATCCCTGACAGCTTTTTCTGACGGCTCGCCAGCAACTCCTGGAGAAGCAGGCGTCATCCCCAACTTATCGAGCCGCTCGGCCACGAAGCCCGTCGTATACGAGCCGGAGACGAAATGTTCGTCGTCGAGGAGAGCCCGAAAGAACGGGAGAGTCGTGGCGATACCCTCCACCCTGAACTCCGCCAGTGCGCGCCGCAACCGTCTCAAGGTATCCTCGCGGTTCGCGCCACGCACGATCAGCTTTGCGAACAGGGGATCGTAGGACTCCGCCACCACGCCCGGTCCTATCAGGGATGAATCCACCCTCACGCCGGGACCACCGGGCTCCTCGTAGACGGTGATGGTTCCAGGGCTCGGGACGAAGTTGTTCGCCGGGTCTTCGGCATTCAGGCGCACCTCGATGGCGTGTCCGCGCCAGGTAACGTCCTCCTGGGTGAATGGCAATTTTTCTCCGGCGGAGATGCGGATACCAGTCTGCACGATGTCTATTCCGGTGACCTCTTCGGTAACGGGATGCTCGACCTGGACGCGGGTATTCATCTCCAGGAAGAAGAACTCATCCCCCTCGACCAGGAACTCACACGTCCCGACCGAGTCGTATCCGACGGCCTCGGCAGCGTCCACGGCGGCCCGGCCCATCGCATCGCGCATCTCCGGCGTCATGGCCGGGGAGGGACATTCCTCGACCAGCTTCTGGTGGCGGCGTTGGATGGAGCAGTCGCGTTCACCGAGGTGGACGGCATTGCCGTGTTTATCACGCATCACCTGTATCTCGATGTGGCGCGGCGCGGATAGATACTTCTCCAGATATACGGAGCCGTCCCCGAAGTACGCTTCGCCCTCGCGGCTCGCCCGCTCGAAGGCGGAGCTTGCTTCCGTCTTGTCATTCGCCACGGCGAAACCCTTGCCGCCGCCGCCCGACGAGGCTTTCACCGCGACCGGGTAGCCATGTTCGGTGGCGAAATCGAGGATGGACTCCGCAGACTTCACCGGGACTTCGGTGCCGGGTGTGATCGGAACGCCCGCCTTCGCCATGATGCGCCTCGACTCGACCTTGCTCCCCATCGTCTCGATGGCTTCGGGATGAGGCCCGATCCAGATCATCCCCGCCTCCGCGACCGCGCGGGCGAAAGGTGTGCTCTCCGCCAGGAATCCGTACCCTGGATGCACCGCCTCAGCCCCGGACCTCTTCCCCACCTCGATTAGCTTCTCCATGTTCAAATAACTCTCCGAAGCGGGCGTCGGGCCGACGTGGTACGCCTCGTCCGCCAGCCGAGTGTGCAACGAATCCCGATCCGCGTCCGAGTACACGGCGACGCTCGTTATGCCCATCTCCCGCAAAGCGCGGATGATGCGGACGGAGATCTCACCGCGGTTCGCAACCAGCACCTTCCGAAACACTAGGATTTACCTTCCCAACCCACATAATTCCACGGAGAGCCTCCGAACGGTCTCCCCGGCGGCGGCATACGTCCCAGCCGCCCGGAAAGCTCCCACCGGCTCGGAGTCCGCGCCGTTCTCTCTGGCTCCTCGCGCAGCGTCTCCAGAGCCGCCATTATCGCGGCAGCCTCTTCGAGAGTCGAGGAGGGGTCTATGTTGGCGCGAGAGAGCTTCGTCATCCTGCGAAGTACCGGATCAGGGGCGCGCCGAGGTATTCGATCAGGACGTAAAAAGCGAATAAAAGGACAAAAAATCCGACCATGACGCCCGAGGTCACGGCTAGAACCCTGGGATCCCAACCCTCGCCCGGTCGTCCCTTCGGGGCGAGAGTTAGCCCGAGACTTCTCGGAACGAATATCCCGAAACCGAACGCGAGCCCATAGATGAAGATCCCGGCGTTGCCGCTTTCGGCGGTGGGATAGGCAGGGATGCCCACCAGGGCGGAGCCAGCGTAGATGATCCCGAACACCAGACCGAGACCGAGGAATATCCCGAGCAGCCTCCACGCCCCCGACCCGGCGAACCTCATCCTGAACGGATAACTGGCCGCGTACGCGACGACCGCCCCTATAAACATCCCCGTCAGGGAGACGAGCAGCTTCAGTGCGAGGCCCGAACCCATGAGGAGGAGGACATTGAGGACAAAGAACGTGGCGACGAGGATGATCGCGACGCTCCAATCTCTCCACGCTCCGCGCAAGATGCTCAAAGCGGGATATTTCCGTGCTTGCGCGGTGGGCGCTCGGGGCGCTTGGTGCGGACCATCTGGAGGGCTTTTATGAGGTATGGACGTGTTTCGCGGGGGTCTATCACGTCGTCTATGTAGCCCATCTCGGCGGCGGTGAGAGGGTTGTTGAACTTCTCTTCGTAGTCGGCGATGAGAGATTTTCGTTCGGCCTCCGGGTTATCGGCCTCGGCGATGCGGCGGCGGTGGATGATCCCGACCGCCGCCGCCGCCCCCATCACCGCGACCTCGCCGGTCGGCCACGCGACGTTCACGTCGGCCCCAATGTGCTTGGAGTTCATTACGTCGTAGGCTCCGCCGTAGGCTTTCCGGGTTATGACCGTCATCTTAGGGACGGTCGCCTCGGAGAAGGCGTAGAGCAGCTTGGCGCCGTGGCGGATGATGCCGCCCCATTCCTGATCCGTGCCCGGCATGAACCCCGGCACGTCCACGAACGTGAGGAGCGGTATGTTGAACGCATCACAGAAACGCACGAACCGCGCCCCCTTCACGCTCGCGTCTATGTCGAGCGTCCCGGCGAGGACCATCGGCTGGTTTCCAACGATGCCTATCGCGTGCCCATCGAGCCTGGCGAACCCGACGACGAGGTTCTGCGCCCATCCCTCCTGCACTTCGAAGAACTCTCCATCATCCACGACGAGCTCCACGGCCCGCCTTATATCGTAGGGCTTGCTGTTCGAGTCCGGGATGAGGGAGGCGAGATCCTCCTCCATCCGCTCCGCGCTGTCCGCTGGCGGGAAATACAGGGCCGTCTCCAGGTTGTTCTCCGGTAAAAACGAGAGCAGGTAGCGCACGTCCTCCAGGCAAGCTTCCTCGTTGGGGGCGGAAAAGTGGGCGACGCCGCTCTTCGTGTTGTGGGTGGCTGCGCCGCCGAGGTCCTCGAAGGAGACCTCCTCGCCGGTGACGCTCTTTATAACGTCGGGGCCGGTGATGAACATGTGGCTCGTCTCCTCGACCATGAACACGAAGTCCGTTATCGCCGGGGAGTAGACCGCGCCACCGGCGCACGGTCCCACTATGACGGAGATCTGGGGCACCACCCCCGATGCCATGACGTTGCGGTGGAAGATATCCGCGTATCCGGCGAGGGAGACCACGCCTTCTTGTATCCTGGCGCCGCCCGAGTCGTTGATGCCGACGACGGGGCATCCGGTGGAGATGGCGAGATCCATGACCTTGCAGATCTTCTCTGCGTACACCTCCCCGAGCGACCCGCCAAACACCGTGAAGTCCTGGCTGAACACGCAAACCTTCCGCCCCATCACCTCTCCGTAACCGGTGACGACGCCATCCCCGAGCGGCTTGTTCTCCTCAAGACCGAAGTTGTTGGAGCGATGCACCCGGTAACGGTCCAACTCGACGAAGGTACCCTCATCGAGCAGCAACGCGATTCGCTCGCGGGCGGTGAGCTTGCCCCTCTCCCGCTGCCGCTCCACAGCCTGTCCGGAGGCAGGATGCGCCGCGGACTCCCGCAGCCTTTCCAGCCCCTCTATCTTCCCGGCGGTAGTGTCTTCCCCGAGTCTCTCACCCTGCATAAGAGGGCATTCTAGCATGAGGAAAAAGAGCGAAATTTTGTTGAAAGCAAGGAAAAGACCGCTCGGCAGAACTCACCGGATACGAATGCGGCTCTCTTCGACCACCCAGAGACGACTGTCCAGAGGTTCTTGGTCGATGGTTTTCAGCATCCGCCGGAACACATCGAGAACGTGGAGCTTGTCCTGCCGGCCGAGACGCAACACGATCAGGCCGGGGTACTCATTAGGTGGGTAGGTTCGTATGTCGGCGAAATCGAGATCAAGGGTTACGAAGACCTGGCCTTCGGTCTTACAGACCTCGGACAGATGCCAGTCGTTGACGCCAACGAGCCGTTGATCGTCCACGGTAACAGCCTCGTATCCGGTGGCACGCAACTCCTCGGCCAGCTCCATCGGGAGGTTCTCGTCGATCTCGAACCTCACGCAGCGCCTTACGCCGGCAGGGGTACGATGCGCTCGCGCGCCAGATCCGCAGCGTAGGCAATAGCCGCCTGTATGGCTTCGCGGCTGACGGAAGGGTAGCTCTCGGTGATCTCCTCCGGCGTCTGCCCAGCGGCGAGGTTGTCCAACACCACGGAGACCATCACCCTGGTTCCCTTGATGCAGGGCTCGCCGTGGCAGACGTCAGGGCCCTCTATGATGTGCTCTCTCCAATCCATCGTTGGTAGTTTGAATCCTAACCACCGAGGGTCACCCTCTCGGCCATCGTCTTCGCTTCTCCACCGCAGACGCCGGGCGTGCTCTCGATGCCAGGGAAAGCACTGCCGAGGTCGCTCGCAACCCACTGGAGCAACTGCGCCTTCTCCGTGCGCGTCATGGAGGATAGGGCTCTCTTCACTTCCCGAAGCGCGTTCATCCTCGTATCCTTCACTACTGGATTTTACCTGTTCAGAGCACGCTCCGGCTGAGGTTTCAACTCCACGCGGAATCAGATAGATGGTAAGTGTACTCGTCGCTAGAGGCGCCTTTGAAGCAGTCGGCCCCGGCCTGGAACCCGACACGCTCGAACCCGAGACGCTCCAGCAGCCGGATGGATGCTGTGTTTCTCGTGTCCACCTCCGCCGTCACCCCGGTTACGGAGTAGTCC
This sequence comes from Rubrobacter sp., assembly GCA_013815485.1. Taxonomy (GTDB): domain Bacteria; phylum Actinomycetota; class Rubrobacteria; order Rubrobacterales; family Rubrobacteraceae; genus JACDGB01. The sequence continues at coordinate 10,469 of JACDGB010000004.1, read as the reverse complement.
GCGAACAAGAAGGACAGGACGCGCCAGCAGGCTTCGGTCGCGTAACCGGCGCCCCAGAACTCCGGTGACAGCTCGTATGCGATGTAGGCGGTGCCATCGGAAGTAACCGTTGCTTCCATGCGCCCGGCATACCGTTGCGCGGGCTTCAGTCGAACAGCCCAGTTCAGCCACGCTTCGTCGCCTTGCGGCGAGAGGCGGCTCTCCAGCTTTCGATAACGCTGCTCCAATGCTTCGGGCGAATCGAGGGGCTCTTGAGGGATGTAGCGATAGATCCGAGCGTCCCGGAGGAGCGGATACAACACGGCGGCATGACGGCGCAGGATCGGCTCCAGAAACAACCGTTCCGTCTCCAACACCATCTCCGCATTGATCAGCCGAATCGTCAGGATCCCCCGCTCTCCGGTGTGTATTCTTCCAGCCGCCGCTTGACAGCGTTGAGGAAGCGAAGGGCCACGCCGCCGTCCAGAATGCGGTGGTCAAAGGAGACTTCCAGGTTCATCATGCTGCGTATTGCGATGGCGTCATCCACGACGACGGGACGTTTGACGACGGCCTCGGCGGAGAGGATGGCCGCCTGCGGGTGGTTGATGATCGGGTTGGAGACCACGCTGCCGAGTGCGCCTGGGTTGTTGACGGTGAAAGTGCCGCCAGATACGTCGCTGGGTGAGAGCTGGCTGCCGCGCGCGCGCTTCACAACGGCGTCTATCCGGCGGGCGAGGCCGGTTACGTTCAGTTCGTCGGCGTCTGGGATGACGGGCACGATCAGGGCTTCCTCCAGGTCCACCGCCACCCCGATGTTGATGCGCTTGCGAAGCACAATGCGGTCCCCGTCCCACACGGAGTTGAGAATGGGGTTCTCCTTCAAGCTCTCGACGACAGCCCGCACGATGAACGGCAGGTACGTGAGCTTGACACCCTCGCGCTCCATGAACGCCCCTTTCTCCCGTTCGCGCAGCGCGGCGAGCCCTGTAACGTCCGCCTCCACCATCGTCCAGGCGTGGGGCGCCTCGCGTTTGCTGAGGGACATGCGGCCCGCGATGGCGCGTCTCATGGGCGTGAGATCCAGAATCCGGTCACCCTCATGGACCGGCAAGCGTTCGGGCGAAGCTGCGGTCTCCGGCGGCTCGAAGGTTTCGCGTTCCTCCTGGAGACCGGCGGGAGCACGCTCTTTTTGCTCGATGTGGCCTTCAATGTCTTTCTTCGTCACCCGTCCACCGACGCCGGAGCCGGGTACCTCCCGTATGTCAACGCCGTGCTCGGCGGCGAGCCGACGCACCACCGGCGAGGAGCGCGCCAATCGCAACGTCTGCGCGTCTTCGACCGTCCCGCGTCCGTTTCCCCCGCTCCGCGAACCGCGAGTCCCGGCGACCGCACGCTGTCTCTCGCCACCGGCTGCCGGTTGGGCTTCGGTCCCGGCGGCGGGAAACTCTTCGGTTGGGGGTTCGGCGGCTGTGTTCTCTTTCGGCGGGGCTTCGGTGGCAGGTGACTCTTCTCCGGCTACAAGTGCGATCTCGGTCCCCACGTCCACCGTGGTACCCTCGGAGACGAGAAGCTTCTCCACGGTGCCAGCGAATGGCGATGGCAACTCGGCGTTTACTTTATCCGTGTCTACTTCGGCGAGGGGTTCATCCAGCGCGACCTCGTCTCCCTCAGCCTTGAGCCAGCGCGTGATGGTGCCCTCCGTCACGCTCTCCCCGAGTTGGGGCATCGTTACGGGTGTCGCCACTTTCTCTCCCCTCTAGTAGCGCGCCAGCTCGAGCATGGCCGCCTCTATCTTCTCGGCTGAAGGCACGAAGAAGTCCATCATCGGTTTGGCGAAGGCCGCCGCCGGCACGTCCGGCGCCCCGAGACGTATCACCGGCGCATCCAGCCACTCGAACGCCTCCTGGGAAACAATGGCCGCTATCTCCCCGGAAACGGAACCGGTGATGTTCGCTTCGGAGATGACGAGGAGCTTGCCGGTCTTCTTGACGGAATTCAGTATCGTCTCTCTATCCATCGGATACAGCGTTCGTGGTTCGACGACCTCGGTCTCGATGCCGAGTTCTTCGGAGAGCTTCCCGGCGACTTCGAGCGCCGTGTACAGCATGAGCCCGTATGAGACGACGGTAATGTCCCCTCCCTCGCGGTGGACGCGGGCCTTGTTCAAGGGGACTTCGTGGCCGTCTTCCGGCACGTCCTCTTTTATGAGGCGATAGGTACGTTTGTGTTCGAGGAAGAGGACGGGGTTCGGGTCGCGGATGGCGCTTTTTAGCATGGCTTTGGCGTCTGCCGGGAAGGTTGGGGCGACTACTTTCAATCCTGGCGTATTGCAGAACCACGCCTCGATGCTCTGGGAGTGGTAGAGGGCGCCGCCTGGGACCACGCCGTATGGGGCACGGATGGTTATGGGAACGGTCCAGGCACCGTTGGAACGATAGTAGAACTTCGCCGCTTCGTTGACTATCTGATCGAAGGCCGGCGGGATGAAGTCCGCGAACTGTATCTCCGCCACAGGGCGCATCCCGTTCACCGAGAGGCCGATGGCGGAACCGACGATCAGGCTCTCAGCAAGCGGCGTATCAAGCACCCGCTCCGGCCCGAACTCTTCCTGCAACCCCTGCGTCACCCGGAAGACGCCACCGGCCCGGCCTACGTCCTCGCCCAGTATCATCACCGATTCGTCGGAGCGCATCTCCTCGGCCAGCCCGTCGTGGATGGCCTGAAGCAGGTTCTTCTCGGCCATCTTCTAAACCTCCGCGTAGACGCGATCTAGAGCCTCTTCAGGGTCGGCAAACGGGGCGTTCTCCGCGTAATCGCTCGCCTCCGCAACGAACGCTTTGATCTCCGCGTCCATCGCCTCTTTCTCATCCTCGTCGAGCAGCCCGTTCTCGAACAGGTATTTCTCGAAGCGGATGATGGGATCTTTCAACCTCCACGCTTCGATCTCCTCGCGCTCCCGGTACCTCCGGTCGTCGTCGTCTGAGGAGTGGGCGGTCATGCGGTACGTCTTCGCCTCGATGAGCGTCGGACCATCGCCCCGCCGCGCCCGTTCCACGGCCTCCTTCGCGGCCTCGTAGACGGCGAGCACGTCGTTGCCGTCAACCTCGTGGCCGGGGAAACCGTAGCCCTCGGCGCGTTTGGCGATGGAGCCAGCAACCTGAAACTTCGAGGGGACGGAGATGGCGTAGACATTGTTCTCGACCAGGAAGATCACCGGCAGATCGTGGATGCCGGAGAAGTTCATCGCCTCGTGCCAGTCACCGCCGCTCGTGGAAGCCTCGCCGCCACACGCCATCACGACGCCGTCCTCGCCGCGCATCTTGAAGGCGAGAGCGGTCCCCGCCGCCTGCGGATACTGGACGCCGACGGGAGCGGAGGAGGTGACGATGTTCAACTCGCGGCTGGAGAAGTGGCCCGGCATCTGGCGTCCGGCGCTGTTCGGGTCTTCTTTCTTGCCCAGGAGGCTGAGGAACTGGCCGCGAGGGGTTTGTCCGAGGAGCAGGGTCATGCCGGAGTCGCGGTAGTAAGGGTAGAGGTAATCGTGACCGGGGCGCAGGTTATAGGCGGCCCCGATCTGGGCGGCCTCCTGACCCTGGCAGGATATGACGAAAGCCGCCTTGCCCTGGCGGTTCAGGATCCAGGACCGTTCGTCCACCCTACGGGCGACTAGCATGGCACGGTAGATGCTCTTCAGGTCAGCTTCTTCCAAATCCAGGGTCTCGTGACGCGCCCTCGTCTTCTCGGTAGTCATTCGTCCTCCTAGAATTCCGCTTTCCCTCGCGGGTGAATCGAGATCACGCCCCACGATTTTATCCTACCAGCCCCCCTATTATCCCGGCGAAACCGGCTCATGCGGAATCGTGGTGAATGGTTCCACCGCTCGTGGGTTGGGGGAGCCGGGAGGGGCTTCGCTTCGGGGGGCAGGGAGCCGTATTTCTTTTCCCGACTTCCACTCTTTTCAGCGGGGGCCACCGAATGCCTGCGCCCGTGGCGCCTCGTGCAGTTCGCCGGACTTACCCGCCCGCAGCACGGCACTCTCCAGCGGATGGCCGACGACCTCCCGCGCCTCCCGCGAAACGGCGAGCATCGCGTCGAGGTCCACGCCGGTCTCGACGCCCATTTGGTCCAGCATATGCACCAGGTCCTCGGTCGAGACGTTGCCTGTCGCGCCAGGGGCGAACGGGCATCCACCGAGCCCTCCGACAGCCGAGTCGAACTCCGTGACGCCCGCCCCGAGCGCGGCGAGGACGTTCGCCAGCGCCATCCCGCGCGTGTTGTGAAGGTGCAGCCCGAACTTCACATCGGGCAGACGCTCCGCGAGCCCGGACATGATCTCATGCACCAGCCGCGGGTCCGCGACCCCGACCGTATCCGCTACGGAGATGCGGTACACGCCCATCGCGCGGTACGCCTCGGCGACGTACAGCACGCGCTCGAACGGGACCCGGCCCTCGAACGGGCAGCCGAGCGCGGTCGCCATCGAACCAGCGGCCTCCACGCCGTTCTCACGCGCCAGGGCGGCGACCGGCTCCATGCCTTTGAGCGCGTCTTCCGTGCTTCGGTTGGCGTTGGAGATGCTGTGGGAGTCGGTGACGGAGAGCATCAACTCCCAGCCGTCGGCGTGCATCGGGACCGCCCGTTCCGCGCCGCGCAGGTTCGGGACTAGCACAGTGTAGCGGACGCCGGGGGCGCGTTCGATGCGGGTCATGACTTCCTCGGCGTCGGCGAGTTGGGGGACGGCCTTCGGATGGACCACGGACGTAGCCTGGATCGCGGCTACGCCGGTACGCGACAGCGCATCTATCAGCTCCACCTTGCGGTCGGTGGGGATGAAGTCATCCTCGGCCTGGAACCCGTCGCGTGGTCCGACCTCGTTTATCTCCACTCTGCCCGGCAAGTCTTTCCACATCTCCATCAGATCACCCCTTCCTCGCCCAACCGGGCGATGTCTTTCTCGGATAGGCCGAGTGCGCCATACACTTCCTCGTTGTGCTGCCCGAGCGTCGGGCCGGCGGTGCGCACGGAGCCTGCGGTCTTCGATAGCTTGGGGACCACGCCGGGCAACCGGATGCTCCCGAACTTCGGATGCTCGACCTCGACGATCATATCCCGCGCCGCATACTGCGCGTCCTCGAAGATCTCCGCGACGCTGTACACGGGTGAGACGGGCACACCGGCATCGTCGCACAGACGCTGTATCTCCTCGACGGTACGGCTGCCGAACCATTCCTCCACGATAGCGTTGACCTCCTCGCGGTGCGCGACCCGCGCCCGGTTGGTCGAATAGCGCGGGTCTTCCAGCATGTCGGTTCGGTCCATCAGTTTAGCGAGACGGCGGAATGTGCGATCCGTACTCGTCGTGAGGACCATCCAGCGTTCCTCTTCGGCGGTGGCGAAGGTGCCCGCCGGGACTGAGGAGCCGAGCTGGTTTCCAGTCCGTTCGCGGATCGTCCCGAGACGGTCATACTGGGTGACGAGGTTCTCCATGAGGCGGAACATGGACTCGTAGAGTGCCACGTCAACCTCCTGAGCCTCGCCCCCGAACACGTCGCGGTGGTAGAGAGCCGTCATCGCCCCGAACGCCGCGAACAGCCCCGTGACGAAATCCGTCAATGAGACTTGGGGCAATATGGGCGGCCTGTCAGGATACCCGGTTATGTACGCGAACCCGGAGAACGCGGTCGCTGGCGTCCCGAAGCCGGCCTTCTGGCGGTACGGTCCCGTCTGGCCGTAGCCACTGACGCGCACCACCACGATCTCCGGGTTGGCCTCCCGCAGCCGGTCCAGACCAAGCCCCCATCGGTCCATCGTGCCTGGCCTGAAGTTCTCGATCAACACGTCTTGATCCGCGAGCAACCGCAGAAACAGTTCCTGTCCCTCTTCGCTTTTCAGGTCGAGGGTGACGGAACGCTTGTTGCGGGACATCGCCGCCCACACGAGGCTCTCGTCTCCATCGAAAGGCTCCAGGCCGCGTAGTGGGTCACCGGAGTTCGGCATCTCGACCTTGATCACATCCGCCCCAAAATCCGCGAGCAAAGAAGCCGCGAACGGCGCCGCATAAACGGTCGCGATATCCAAAACACGCATCCCCGCCAACGGACCTCGCAAGTCTGCTGACCGCGGAAGGCTAGCGTTTTCTTCACTCATGCCGTCACCCCTGCGGGCGGCTCGCCCACGTACCCGAGGTCCCTCGACGCCCGTGACGCCGCCTCGCGCACGAGCGGTACGAATTTCCGGCGTTGCCGGGCCGGCAGCCGAACCGAAGGCGCGCTCAACACCATCGCGCCCGCCACCCCGCCGTCCGCGCCGAAGATCGGAGCCGCGATAGCCGCGACACCCGCGCTCCGCTCCCCATCCGTCGCCACCCATCCCACCGTCCGTATCTTCGACAACAGCGCACGTAAAGTCTCCGAGTCGAACTCACTCTCATCCCGGAAGCGTTCCGCGCTCGCCCGCGCCAGCGCATCCCGCCGTTCATCCGGCAGCCAGGCCAGAAGCACCTTCCCCGCCGCCCCAAGATGCAATGGAATAGGCTCCCCGAGCTCCACTATCGGCCGCAGGTTCTGCGCGCTCCTCACCAACTCGATGGGGACCCGCGCCTCCCGCCGCCGGATGTGCAACTCGGCGTTCTCCTCCGTGCCTCCGCTCAACCACTCCAGATGCGGCAACACCTGACGCCGGATCTCCATCCCCTCAGCCACGCGTCCACCCAGATGCAGAAGCGAGATCCCCAACCGATACCGTCCCCCACTCTTCTCCAACATCCCATGCTCCACCAACGCCCCCATCAACCGATAAACCGTCGGCAAAGCAATACCCGTGCGCCCAGCAACCTCCCGCGGACTCAAATCCACGTCCCCCCGTGAAAAAGCCCGCAGAATAGCCATCGCCTTGTCAAGAACCCCAACCCCAGTCTCGACCCGGCTCATTGCAAGATTCCAATATGTGGAATAGTATCCATATAATGAATTAAACAACGATAGCATTGCTCTGGCGAGCGGTCAATACGGCAACGCCTTCGTGGACAACGAGACTGTCTCGTCCGCTTTCATGGCCGCTCTACTCCCGAGACTTTGAGGAAGCGTTCGATCATGGGGTTTACCTGATCCGGAACCTCCAGTTGGATGAAATGCCCGGCCCCGACAGTCCTGCCAACCACGAGTTGCGGGCACAACTCACCAAAGCGTCCCAGATCCGTATTCGAGGTGCGTGCGTCAATGTAAAGCACCGGAACGGTACAGGCAGCGACCGCCGCGGCAGTGTCGTAAAAGAAGTAGCCGTCCTCCCAGGCCGAGGCGACGACATGTTGCGGAGTCCGGGACGCAGCCTCCAAAATGCGCGCCTTGCGTTCACCGTCATCGGTCGGTAGAAAGAGGCGCGAGAAATACCCGCGCATCGCCTCGGGATAGGCCGGTGTCCACAAGCTATCTATGAACGACCGTATCATGTCGGCCCTCTCCGACGGTGGCACGATGGTCGAATCCATGAGCACGACAGCCGAGGGCAGATCAGGAAAGGCGGCGGCGAGGGCGAGCGAGACTTCGCCTCCGAGGCTATGCCCCACCACGACCGGTTTCTCCAACCCGAGTTGGCCGCAAGTCCACGCGAGGTCGTCCGCGAACCCCTCGATAGTGTAATCATCCTCCGGCGCGCCGCTCCGGCCATGCCCGCGCAGATCCACCGCTACCACGCGATGCCCCGCTCGCCCGGAAAGCTCGAACTGCGGCGCCAGGTGCGTATGATCGCAAGCGATCCCATGTACCAGGAGGAACGGCACACCCTCGCCGCCCGCCTCCTCGTAGAACAGGGCGACCCCGTCACGCTGCAACCACCCCAACAACGCCTCCCTCCGCTCGTCAGAATTTCAGCTTGTCAGTTCTTTTATTTTCGCTGACAAACTGACCAGCTCTAAATTACCGGCGTCTCCCGGTAATCACCGAAGACTTCCTGCATGGCGGAGCTTATCTCTCCGACCGTCGCGTATGCCCGCACGGCCTCGATAATGGGGTACATAGTATTTCCATCGCCACGACACGCTTCTTTCAGTTCCTCCAGACAATGACGAACCTCATCGTTATCGCGTCGTTGCTTTAACTCTTTGAGACGATTTAGTTGCCGGTCGGCGACTTCGGGGGGGATGCGGTGGGTCTCGACGTCTTTCTCGTCCTGAGGCTCGTGGATGTTGACGTTGACGATGTGGCGTTTGTTCTCCTCCAGTTCGCGTTGGTAGCGGGCTGAGGCGTCGGAGATCTCCCGCATCGGGAAGCCGTCTTCGATGGCGCGGATCATACCCCCCATATCGTCAATCTGGCGGAAGTAATCGTACGCCTGCCGCTCCAGCTCGTCCGTCAAAGCCTCGACGAAGTACGAGCCACCGAGCGGGTCTATCGTATTCGTCACCCCAGTCTCCAACGCCGCTATCTGCTGCGTCCGAACGGCGATGCGTACTGCTTCCTCCGTCGGCAGAGCGAGAGCTTCATCCAGAGAGTTCGTGTGCAAACTCTGCGTGCCACCGAGGATGGCGGCGAGTGCCTCGAAGGCGGTGCGGGCGACGTTGTTGTACGGCTCCTGGGCGGTGAGGGAGACTCCCGCGGTCTGGGTATGGAAGCGCATTAGGAGCGACTTCTCGTCCTTCGCGCCGTACTTCTCCTTCATCACGGTGGCCCAGATGCGGCGAGCGGCGCGGAACTTGCAGATCTCCTCGAAGAAGTCTATGTGCGAGTTGAAGAAGAACGAAAGGCGCGGCGCGAAGTCGTCCACGTCTAGGCCCGCCTCGATGCCAGCCTCGACGTAAGCGAATCCATCCGCCAGGGTGAAAGCGAGTTCTTGCGCCGCCGTCGAGCCCGCCTCTCGGATGTGGTAGCCGCTGATCGAAACCGTGTTCCACTTCGGCATGTGCTCGGTGGCGTAGACGAGCATGTCCCGGAAGACGCGCATGGATGGCGCGGGCGGGAAGAGCCATTCTTTCTGGGCGATGTACTCCTTGAGGATGTCGTTCTGGTTGGTGCCGGTGAGTTGCTCGGGGGACACTCCCTGTTTCTCGGCGGCGACAACGTACATCGCCAGCAGCACCATCGCGGGGGCGTTTATGGTCATGGAGGTGGAAACTTCGTCCATCGGGATGCCGTCGAAGAGCATCTCCACGTCCTCCAGCGAATCCACGGCCACGCCCTCTGTCCCGACTTCTCCGAGGGAGAGAGGTGAATCGCTATCCAATCCCATCAGGGTCGGCATGTCGAAGGCTACGGAGAGGCCGTTCTGGCCGTGGTTCAGGAGGTATTTGAAGCGTTTGTTGGTCTCGGCGGGGTCTCCAAACCCGGCGAACTGCCGCACTGTCCACAGTCGGCCGCGGTACATATTCGGATAAACGCCGCGGGTGTACGGGTACTCGCCGGGGTAGCCGAGCTTCTCGTCGTAGTCGCCTTGCGCGTCCTCCGGGGTGTAAAGGGGGTTTATCTCCACTCCGGACATGGTCGAGAACTCGGCGTCGCGTTCGGGGGCCTTCTCGCATGCCTCTTCCCAGCGGTTCTTCGCGCCCTTCCTGGTATCCATGAGTGCTCCTCCAGTAGATCCTGATCCCTTGCCGGGACTGTAGCATAAGCGGCCCCCGTGACTTCCCGAAAGTGTCAGGATGGTATTTTGTTGCGAGATCTCGACTTGAGTTCTAACCACGAAGAGTTCCCTTGCGCCAATCTACGTTTCCCGATACGGTTGAAAATAGGGGAAATAGAAGTGGTTCGGCGCGGATCGCTTATAGACGAGGAGGTATTGCGATGGCCGAAGGAAGAGCAGGAACAGGAGGAGGAGAAATCCCACAAAGTTCGCCGTATGGGTTTTACACTGTGGCGCTCGCGCTTGTTTTGGCGGCGTTGGTCTTCGTCGTAGCTCTGTTTGTATTCAAGACCGACATCGCCAACATGACCGCGGCGCTGGGTCCTTTGTATACTCTCTTCGGAACGCTGGTCGGTGCATACTTTGGGATCAAGGCCACCAACGACGCGAACGACAAGGCGCGAGTCGAGGTGAAGAAAGCCAACGACAAGACAAACAAGGCGCTAGCCGCGTTGGACCCTGAAAAGGCCAATCCAATTGTCGGAGAGCACTGAAACATCTACATCACACGCTCTCCGCAGCCCATCCGATCACCGGTCGCAGACAATCCCGCAAGCGAAATGGTCGAGGGGAAAATCCACAAAGTCCGAAGCTTGAAGATCTTCCCATAGATAACGAAGCACCCCAGCTTTGGCCAGGGTGCTTCGTCAACCGAGAATCCCCATTCCTTATGAAGATCATACGCCGTGTTTGGCGCTTCTGAAACACCTGTCGAGCACGTTTTCAGGAAAGGGAGACCATGCCGGCACTTGTCTTCGAGAGCTAAAGCGGGTTGCGGCGTGATTGAGCCGGGCGCATCATTGGCGCATGAAAGCCTATTCGGAAGACTTGCGCACCAAGATCGTCCAAGCCGTGGACAGGGGGATGCCAAAGAG
>JACDGB010000450.1 GCA_013815485.1 Rubrobacter sp. | reverse complement strand
GGTGTTCAGAGCCTGAAGCGTATATGACGAAAGGAGTTTCCTGTGGCGGAGAAGTTTGATCTCGTGGTGATCGGTGGCGGGAACGGGGGATATATACCCGCGATCCGGGCGAGCCAGCTAGGTATGAGCGTGGCCCTTATAGAGAAGCGGGAAGGTGGTCACCTCGGCGGGACATGCCTGAACTTGGGCTGCATCCCGACGAAGGCATTGCTCCAGACCGCGGCCATGCTCAACGAAGCCAGACACGGCGAGGAGTTCGGAGTAAAGATAAGCAGCGTCGAGCTCGACTACGAGCAGGCTGTCAGCCGCAAGGACAAGGTCGTCGGTCAGCTTCGCAAGGGCGTGCAGGGCCTGATGAAGAAAAACAAGATCCAAGTCTACAACGGCGTCGGGTCTTTCATCGAGCCGAAGAAGATAAAGGTCGAGATGGAGGACGGCGAAGAAGAACTCGACGCCGACAACGTCCTGATCGCGACGGGCTCGGCTGTCAGTTCCTTGCCTGGGCTGGAGTTCGATGGGGAGAAGGTCATCTCCAGCGACGACGTTGTGAACATGAAGGATCACTACCCGGAGTCCGTCATCATCCTGGGATCCGGGGCCGTTGGCGTGGAGTTCGCCAGCATGTACAACGACTTCGGGACCGAGGTCACGGTGGTCGAGATGCTCGACCGGCTCGTGCCAGCCGAGGACCCGGAGATCTCCACCGAGCTCCAAAAGTCCTTCGATAACCGCGGCATCCACGTCCTCACGAGCACCATGGCCGACCCCGAGAGCCTGGAGAAGACCGATTCGGGCGTGAAGATAAAGGTCTCGGCCGCGGATCAGGGCGAGAAAGAGGAGACGCAGGAAGAGGGCGGGAGCTACGGCGGCGAGGACGCCCCGACCGGCGACGCTGACTCTGGCGACGATATGTTGGAGGCGGAGTGCATCCTGGTCGCGGTGGGCCGCAAGACCGTCACCGAGGACCTCAATTTGGATGCGACGTCGGTCGAGGTCAGCGACCGGGGCGTCGTGCAGGTTGACGAGTTCGGGCAGACTGGCGAGGACAGGGTGTATGCTTCCGGGGATGTGATCGGGGGCTACTGGTTGGCGCACGCTGCCGGGCACGAGGGGATCATCGCGGTCGAGCACATGGCTGGCGAGAACCCGATGCCGATGGACCAGAACCTCGTCCCGCGCGTCACGTTCTGTCGGCCCGAGATCGCCTCCTTCGGCCTCACGAAAGCCCAGGCCGAGGACGAGGGTTACGAGGTCAAGGAGTCCAATTTCCCGTTCAGGGCAATCGGCAAGGCGCTCATCGAGGGCGAGCCCAACGGCTTCTTCAAGATCGTCGCCGACGCCGAGACCGATCTCATACTCGGCATGCACGCCATCGGGCCGAAGGTGACGGACCTCATCGCGGAGGGCGTCTTCGCCAAGTTGGTGGAGGGCACGCCGCAGGAGATCGGGATGAGCATTCATGCCCACCCGTCCCTCGCCGAAGTCGTGGCCGAATCCGCGATGGCCGTGGACGGGCACGCGATTCATTTTTAGGTTTCAGGCATCAGCTTCTGTCGGCGGGAGCCGTCCCGGACGACGATCCTGTTGACAGAGCGACTCTCCTGACACCTGATGCCTGAAACTTCCAAAGCCGAGTTCTTCTACCGGGACCCCTACGCGCCGCGTCCGAACCGTCCGATAGGCGTCGGGGTACTGGCGATCATCTCGTGCGACGGGGCTCTTCTTCTGGAACGCCGGAGCGATTGCGGGCGGTGGGGGCTGGTTGGCGGAGGCATCGAGGCCGAGGAGTCTCTTGAAGCCGCTTTGCACCGCGAGGTCAGGGAGGAGACCGGGCTCGAAGTCGTGGGCCAGGATCTGTTTGCTGTTTTTCCCGGACCTTCGAGGATCGTGCGCTATCCTGACGGCAACGTGGTGCGGCTGGTCACCTTCGTCTACGAGGTGGAGGTGGAAGACTTCGGGACGCTCCGGCACAGCGAAGAGTCCGAGGAGTTGCGTTTCTTTCGCTCGGAACAACTTCCGGCTCTGGATGTGATCGAGACGGCGCGGCCCATCCTGGAGGCGTATCTATCGGCGGATGGTGCGCGAGGTCTCTTGCTGGAGTAGCTGCTGGAAGGAATACGGCGGCCCTGTCAGATCAACTTCGCCGCATTCTCAGGCGCTTGCATGCGGGGCGGCGAACCGGACCGCGGCTGCCTCGGTGTCTTCTGGCTCCGTCACGAAATGCAACAGCCGCTCTCCTTCCTCGGCAAGGGCGTCGCGATTTTCTCTTGACAGAGGCTCGAACGGTTCGATCACGAGCCCCGCCATTTTCTTCGTCCTCTCGACCTTCCACGTTCCGCGGACGAAACCATCAACGAGCACGGTCGCCGGAACCATGCCGTTTTTGGAGGAGATCACCTTTCGATGGTCGTCCGAGATGATGCGGGCGCGGTCGGCGTGGGACAGGGTTGCGT
>JACDGB010000449.1 GCA_013815485.1 Rubrobacter sp. | reverse complement strand
GCCCGAGCATGTCTCGCTATGGTTGCGGGAAACGGCATCAAACGAGAAGCTGAAGGCTGATAGCTGATGGCTCTACAAGGAGGACGAGCATGAGCACAACGACCGATAGTTCCGGCGGTATGTCCGCGGTGACCTTGCGCGATACGCCCGGCCCTCGGGGGCGGCTGCTGACGGGCAGCATGCGCGACTTCCAGCGCGATAGCCTGGGCTTCATCGAGGAGGTGGCGATCCGCCACGGGGACGTGGTCCGCTATCGCATGGCGACGATGTGGTGGTATCAGGTGAACCACCCGGAAGGCGTCCGGCGCGTCTTGCAGGAGAACAACCACAACTACCCGAAGTCGAACCTCACCGCGAGCATCTTGAGGCCGGTGGCCGGCGAGGGCCTGTTCATCAGCGAGGGCAAGACCTGGCTCAGGCAACGCCGCCTCATGCAGCCAGCCTTCCATCGCCAGAAGATAGCCGCCTTCGGCGAGCTGATGACTGACGCGGCGCTCTCGATGCTGGACCGCTGGGACCATCGCATAGACGCGGCGGCTGAGATGACGCGCCTGACGCTGGACGTTGCCACGGACGCCCTGTTCCACGCCCACGTAGGGGAAGAGCCAGAGACCATAGCAAGGGCCGTGAGTACGCTGCTCGCGGAGATCAACCACCGCTTCCAGGTGCCGTTCTATCCGCCCATAAGCGTGCCAACCCCCCGAAACCGGCGCATGCGCCAAGCTATCCGCACGCTCGACCGCGCAGTGTACGGCATCATCGAACAGAGGCGGCGCGATGGGGAAGAGGGCGACGATCTGCTCTCGATGCTGATGGCGGCCCGCGACGAAGAGACCGGCGCGGCCATGAGCGACCGGCAACTCCGCGACGAGGTCATAACCCTCTTCATAGCCGGCCATGACACCACAGCCAACGCCCTGACGTGGACCTTCTACCTCCTGGCAAAACACCCCGAAGCCGATGAGCGTCTGCGGGCCGAGCTGGTCGAAGTCCTTGACGGTGCCGTGCCGACGGTAGCCGACCTGCCGAAGCTGCCATATTCACGCATGGTTATCGAGGAGGCCATGCGGCTGTATCCTCCGGCCTGGATCACCGACCGCCAGGCCATCGAGGAAGATGAGATCCTCGGCCACCGCATCCCCGCTGGCGGACACGTCATCATCAGCCCCTACGTTACCCACCGTCTCCCAACCCTCTGGGAAAATCCCGAAAACTTCGACCCCGACCGCTTCTCCCCGGAGCAGGTTTCTACCCGTCCGCGCTACGCTTACTTCCCGTTTGGTGGCGGCCCCAGGCAGTGCATCGGCAAGGGCATGGCGTTGATGGAGGCGCACCTGATCCTGGCGACCGTCATGCAACGCTACCGCCTCCGCCTCGCCGCGGATCAGCCGGTGGAGCCGCAACCGACGGTCACCCTCCGCCCGCGCGGCGGCCTCCCGATGATCGTGGAGCCTGTTTCGTGAGCAAGAGCCGCCGGCTCGCGTGGTCTCTTTGGGCGCTCTCGCTGGCGTCCGCCGCCGCGGGCGTGGCGTTCGGAGCTTTGAACTCTCTTTCCCAGGCGCCGGTCCTCGATGTCTTGTTCTTGCTGCTGTTCATGTCGTTCGTCACGGTCGGCGCCCTCGTCGCCTCCCGGCGGCCCCGGAACGCGGTCGGCTGGACCTTCTGCGCCCTGGGTCTTTGCGGCACGTTGGCGGTCGCGGGCGAGGGATACGCCTTATACGCCCTGGAGACCCGGCCGGGTTCGCTCCCCGGAGGAGAGGGGATGGTCTGGCTCTCGGGGTTGCTCGGTGGGCCGATAGGCTTCGCTATGTTCGCCCTCGTCCTCCTGCTCTTCCCCGACGGCCGGCTGCTCTCGCGCCGCTGGCGTCCCTTCGTGTGGCTGGATCTCATCGCCGTCGCGCTAATCTTCGCTTTCGCCTTCAAACCGGGACCGATAGGGGCCTCGCTCCTGGATGTCGCCAACCCCTTCGGCATAGAGGGCGCCGGTGCGCTACTCGATACGTTTGGAATCGCCGGCATCTTCCTGGCGCTCGCAGCCGCCGTAGCCGGCGCGGTATCACTGGTGATTCGCTTGCGCCGGGCGCGGGGGGACGAGCGCCAGCAGCTCAAGTGGTTCGCCTTCGCCGGAGCCATTTGCTGCGCCGCCTTCGCTACCGGGCCGGTTTTGTGGTCTCTCCCCCCGTCCTCCGGGTTCGGTTGGATCTGGCCTGTCCTCTTCCTGTCGGCGACGAGCACCATCCCCGCCGCCACCGGCATCGCCATCCTCAAGCACCGCCTCTACGACATAGACACGATAATCAACAGGACGCTCGTCTATGGATCGCTGACCGTCACGTTCGCTCTCGTCTACGCGGGAAGCGTCATCTCCTTGCAGTACGTCTTTCGCGTCTTCGCTGGCGGGAGTTCCCAACTCGTGATCGTCGCTTCCACACTCGCCATCGCCGCGCTCTTCAATCC
>JACDGB010000448.1 GCA_013815485.1 Rubrobacter sp. | reverse complement strand
GCGAAGGCCCGAGCTGCCCTCGCCCTCGCTCGCAAACGCCTGGGGTTCCGCTACGTCATGGACGTGGTGCCCCTGGACCCGTCGTGGGTGCGCGGTACACACGGCCGGCTTCCGGATCGGCCCGCTGACGGTCCTGTGATGCTCTGCTCCGATGGACGTTGGGGACGCGATAGCGTCGCGGCCACCGAAGTGCGCGACATGCTCCTCGGCATGAGCGGCGCGCCCGTCCCGGATACGCGGAGATCGAGGGAACGACGCTAGCGTCCGGCGCGGGAGAGATCGCTTGAGCGCGCCCGGCGAGCGCACGGCGAACCGCAAGAAGGAGCACGTCCGCGTCTGCCTGGAGGAAGACGTTCGGCACCCGGTGCTATCGAGCGGGTTCGAGCGGCTCAGGATACCGTACGCCGCCCTGCCCGAGCTGGACCTCGCGGACGTTGACCTCTCATGCTCGATGCTCGGCAAACGCCTCTCGATGCCGTTTATGATCCTCGGAATGACCGGCGGAGCTTCCTTATCCAAAACGATAAACCGCAACCTGGCGATGGCCGCCCAGGAACGCGGTGTCGCCCTCGGCCTCGGCTCCATGCGCGTCATCCTGGAAGACCCATCCGCCGCCGACACCTTCCGCGTCAGGGATCTTTGCCCGGACGTGCCACTTTGGGCGAACCTGGGCGCGGCCCAACTCAACCTCGGATGTGGGATCAAAGAGTGCGAACGTCTCGTGGCCGCCGTGAATGCCGACGGACTGTGCCTCCACGTCAACGCGCTCCAGGAAGCCGCCCAACCCGGCGGAGACACCGATTGGTCGAATATCGCCGCGAAGATAGGAGAGGTCGCCGAGGAGCTTTCGGTCCCCATCATGGTCAAGGAAGTCGGCTTCGGCGTGGACAGGGCCACCGCTGAAAAGATAAACGCTCTGCCCGTCTGGGGCGTGGACGTGAGCGGCGCGGGCGGCACGTCGTGGCTGGAGGTCGAAAAACGCGCCTGGGATAGAGACGACCTCGACGCCTTCGACGAATTCGGCACGCCGACCGCGAGGAGCATAGCCGAGGTGAGGGAGGCGTGCCCTGGGAAGTTCATTATTGGCTCCGGAGGCGTCCGCACCGGAGTGGACGCCGTCAAGGCTCTCGCCCGAGGCGCGGACTTCGCGGGCGCGGCGCTTCCGCTTCTCCAGCCCGCCACGCATTCCGCGCAGGCCGTCTCGCTCCGGCTCGACCGCTTCCACCACGAGATGAAAATAGCCGCCTTCTGCGCGGGCGCGCGAGACCCGAAGGCACTCAAAGACCTCCGTCTGGAAGATCGCTCCACCTCCGGTTACTAAATTGACGGCCTTCGGGACCGGCTGCCACCGGATGATGCAAAGTCCTCTGTGAAAGGTTCGCCACGTCCGTGGGATCGTGAATCATCGAAACCCGGATGACAAGAGATCAACCAGACCTGGCATCCATTTTCGCAGCGCGGCGGGTCGGGCCGCAAGCGCGAAGCACTTACTTGAGGGCGGGAGGCCGCTGACCTCCACGGCCCTGGGAGTTCGTGAACCAGCCGAACGCCGGATGGCGTCGGCTGTGTAAGATTAGGCTCGCTACAAACTCCTATTCGCGCCGCTGAGACTCGTCTAGCTCGTCCCCGACGTTATCCTTCGTGCCTGAGCCTCCGGGATGGCTTCCCGTGGACTCCTCTTCCTCCACGGCCTCTTTCGAGGCGTCCTTCTTGCGCTTCGCAGCATCGTCTAGCTCGTCCCCGACGTTGTCCTTCATGCCTCCCGAGCCCTTGCGCCGGTCTTGGTCCGTCATTCCGTTCTCCTCTCTCCCACTGTCCAGTGTCCTTGATCCCGTTATACCAACGTGGAGATCGCCCAAACCCGATTGGCAGCGTCGCGGACGCGGTTGAAGCGGTCGTGAGGCTATGCTCTAATCTCGATGCGTATGGTCGTAAACGGCGGAAGAGAGGGGAAGCGCGATGAGCGTCACCGACGATTTACTGCGGAACAACGCGGCGTATGCGGAGTCTTTCGATAAGGGGGATCTCCCACTGCCTCCGAGCAAGGGCGTCGCGGTGATCGCCTGCATGGATGCTCGCCTGAACGTCTACGGAATGCTGGGGCTCGAGGAAGGCGACGCGCACGTCATCCGCAACGCCGGTGGGGTAGTGACGGACGATGAGATCCGGTCCCTGACTATATCCCAACGGCTGCTTGGCACGCGCGAGATCATCCTGATCCACCACACCGACCCGTGTACTACAAACTGACTACTTGACAAAGCTCCGCTTCTCCGCGACGTTAGCCCGAGAGCCGGGCGGGGAGCCGGAGATCGAGGTGGCGCTGGTATAGCCTCCTAGCGCCAGCTTTGCTCGGCTCAGGATACTTCGCGTAGCCTTCCGGTCTCGACCTCGTAGACGAAGCCGCGCACGGAGTCCTTGTTGGGGACGAACGGGCTGTTCTGGATGCGCTGCATGGACTGGCGC
>JACDGB010000095.1 GCA_013815485.1 Rubrobacter sp. | reverse complement strand
AGTCTAGGCTAGCATTATCTCTACCTTCGGCTCTACTGACTCCTCATGCAGCATCGGCAGTGACATGAAGCCGAAGAATCAACGCCGAAGTCCGAGGCTGGTGCGAGCGGACGCTCCGGGAGATGGACCACGCCTGAAAAGGCATTGAGGCGGCGCGAACCCGGTATTGGACATAGATCGCGGCGACGCTCAGAATAGTGGCTGGCAAACGTAGAGTTTCGGGGCGGGTCGTCCTGGGGGAAAGAGGTGGAGGGATGTCCACGAGTGCGGTGGGTGAGGGCGGTTCCGCGGCGCGGTGGGTCGTGGCGTTGTGTTGGGTGGCGGTGGCTTTGGATGGCTTTGATCTCGTGGTGCTCGGGGCTGTGACGCCCGCGCTTCTGGAGTATCAGGCTTGGGATTTGACGGCTCCGCAGATCGGTGTCATCACCTCGTATGGGCTTGTTGGAATGATGATCGGAGCCTTGAGCATCGGGACGCTGGCCGATGTGATCGGACGCAAGGCGTGCATCCTCATAAGCGTCGTCAGCTTCTCGGTGTTCACGGCGGCTCTCGCCTTCGCGCCTTCGCCCGAAGTCTTCGGGCTCTTTCGTTTCCTGGCAGGTCTGGGCCTCGGAGGTTTGATCCCAACCGCCGCCACGATGGTCTCCGAATACGCGCGCATGAGGCGCGGCAGCTCCTCCATTACGTTCATGATGACCGGCTATCACGTCGGCGGCGTGCTGACGGCACTGCTTGCGATCCCCATCCTGCCGGCTCTCGGATGGCGGGCGATGTTCGTGATCGGCGCCGTACCAGCCCTCGTGCTTGCGCCGCTGATGCTCAGGAACCTGCCCGAATCCCCGAGCTTCCTCATCGCCCGGAATCGGAGGGACGAGGCCGAGCAGCTAGCCGCCCGGTACGGCATCGCTCTCGAACCCGAGGAGATCCAAGAAGTTCAATCCGAGGAGCGAGTCTCTGAGGGCGGCAGGTTCGGGGCCGTCAAGACGCTGTTCTCCGGCGGATACGTGTTGGCGACGCTCGCGTTCTGGGTCGCATCGTTCATGGGGCTCTTGCTCGTCTACGGGCTCAACCAGTGGCTGCCCACGATCATGCGCGACGCCGGATACGCCCTGGGCGCGGCCCTCGCGTTCCTGCTGGTGCTGAACGTGGGAGCCGTGATCGGCCTCCTCGTAGCCGGTCCCCTCGCCGACCGCTACGGCTCGAAGGTCACCTGCGCCGGTTGGTTCGCGTTCGCGGCGGTGTTCCTGTTTCTCCTCAGCGTTCAAATGCCGTTGCCCCTGACGTATATCGCCGTCCTCGCCACGGGCATCTTCGTGTTCAGCGCGCAGGTGTTGCTATACGCTTACGTGAGCAAGCACTATCCAACGAGCGGACGCGGAACTGCTCTGGGATGGGCAGCCGGTATCGGCAGGATCGGGGCGATCTGCGGTCCCCTTTTCGGCGGGATGCTCCTCGGCGCCGGGCTCGCCGTGCCGTGGGGCTTCTACGCCTTCGCGGTCGTCGGGTTGCTCGGCTCCATCTTCATCGCGCTGGTGCCACGCTCTCCCGCCGAAGCCGTCAGGGAGACGCCGGTTTCCACGGAAGCGGCGACGCGGTAGCTTGGCTCGGGAGTCGGGAAAAGAAACACGGCTCACGACCAGAACGAGACGCGTAATCCTCGACGGATTACGTATGATCCCGCACGGGGAGGGAAGGAGCTTGTGTACACGCAGGTAAGCATCGTGGGTGGAGGGCCGGCGGGGCTGTTGCTTTCGCATCTGCTTCACTTGCGCGGGATCGAGTCGGTCGTGCTTGAGCTTCGGAGCCGCGAGGAGCTGGAGACGGAGATCCGGGCCGGCGTCCTGGAGCAGGGGACCGTGGATCTGCTGAACGCGGCGGGCGTCGGAGATAGGATGCGGAAGCAGGGCGCGGTACATCATGGCGTGAACTTGCAGTTCGATGGGCACCGGGAGCGCATAGACTTCCATGATTTGACGGGGCGAGCGATCACGGTCTACGGCCAGCACGAAGTGGTGAAAGACCTCATCCAGGCCCGCCTCGATGCTGGAGGACATATCCTCTTCGAGACGGCGGCCACCGAACTGCGCGACCTCGATTCTGATGAGCCGAAGGTCCGCTTTCGCAGGGGCGCGAAACTCGAAGGCGGGACCATCCGCTTCGACGACGATGCGGAGGAAGAAGAGCTTGTCTGCGGCCACATCGCCGGCTGCGACGGCTTCTTCGGGATCAGCCGTCCTGCCATCCCGGAAGCTGACCGAACGGAGTACATGCGGACTTATCCGTTCGGGTGGTTCGGCATTCTCGTTGAGGGACCGCCATCCACCGAAGAGTTGATCTACAACCTCCACGAGCGCGGCTTTGCGCTGGTAAGCACGCGGAGTCCCGAGATCCAACGCCTCTATTTCCAGTGCGACCCCGAGGATGAAGTCGGCCACTGGCCGGACGAGCGGATCTGGTCCGAGATGCACGCCCGTCTCGATACAGATGACGGATGGACCGTGAACGAGGGCAATATCGTCCAGAAAAGCATCGTCCGGATGCGATCCTTTGTCACCGAGCCGATGCAGCATGGCCGCCTCTTCCTCGCGGGTGACGCCGCCCACATCGTCCCTCCGACCGGCGCGAAGGGCATGAACCTGGCCGTCGCCGACGTCCGCGTCCTCGCTCGCGGGCTGGCGGATTTCCACGAGTCCGGCGATACGGACTTGCTGGAGCGGTACTCCGAGATCTGCTTGCGGCGTGTCTGGAAGACAAGCCGCTTCTCGTGGTGGATGACTTCGATGCTGCACCGCTTCGAGAAAGACAACGACTTTCAGCACCGCTTTCAAATCGCCGAACTCGACTACGTGACCTCCTCCCGGGCCGCCGCCACGACCCTGGCGGAGAACTACGTCGGGCTACCAATAGACCCGGCCTTCCTCATCCCCGGAGAAGACGGAATGAAAGATCAGGACCGGAGGAAACCATGAGCCAGGCCGGCGAGCAGAATACGGATTATCCGGTGGACGAGACGTTCGATCCGCTCGACCCGGATTACCTCGCTGACCCGTATCCTTATTACTCACGGTTCCGCAAGGAAGCGCCGATCTTCTACGCCCCGAAGATAGATTTCTGGGTCATAAGTCGCCACGAGGACATACAACGAATAGTCAAAGATCCCGAGACTTTTTCCAATGCGCGAGTGCAGGAACCTCTCTACCCGATCACCGCCGAAGCCCTGGAGAAGCTGAAAGAGGGCGTCCGTGTCACCCCGACCACCTCCACCGCCGACCCGCCCCTGCACATGCGTACCCGTAAGCACGCCGCCAGAGCATTTTCCGCAAAGCGCGTCGCCGGTTTGGAAGGACGCATCCGGGAGGTTGCCAACCGCCTGATAGACGCCATGATCTCCGAGGGACGCGCCGACCTGGTGGACCGCTTCGCCTTCCCGCTCCCGGCCTACGTCGTCTTCGGCCTCATCGGCTACCCCGAAAAAGACGCCGAGATGCTGAAGGACTGGTGCTCGGATCGCCTGAAGCTAACCTGGGGACGACCACTCCCCGAGGAGCAACTACAGACCGTCGAGAAGATGTCCTCCTTCTTCGACTACATAGAAACCTTCGTCCACGAACGGGCCGAAGACCTGCGCGACGATTACACGAGCGACCTGCTTCGCATCCGGGCAGAGGATGAGGACAACCTGAGCCTCGAAGAAGTCGTGAGCATAGACTACAGCCTCTCCTTCGCCGGCCACGAGACGACGACGAACCTGATCCTGAACGGACTTCGCCAACTACTCTCCCGCCCCGGACTGTGGGAAGAGTTGCGCGAGGAGCCCGGCCTGATAGAGAACGCCGTCGAGGAAACACTCCGGCGCGACACCTCCGTCGTCTCGTGGCGCCGCTCCACGACCCGGCCCGTGGAGATAGTCGGCGTCGAGGTCCCCGAAAACGCTAGGCTGATGCTGCTCCTTGCCTCGGCCAACCGCGACGAGAGCATCTTCGACAACCCGGACGAGTTCGACATCCACCGCGAGAACGCGAACAAGCACTTGGCGTTTAGTCACGGCATCCACTTCTGCCTCGGCGCGCCGCTCGCCCGGCTGGAGGCGAAGATCGCCTTCGAGCTGCTGACGCAACGGCTCCCCGATCTCAGTCTCTCGCCTCCGGATCAAACCTTCGACTTCGACCCGAATATGTCGTTCCGAGGCCCGAGGGAAATGTGGGCGGAATGGACATCGGCCAAGACGAAAGCCAGAGTATAGTGAGCCGTTCACAAGATAGCGGAGTCCGCAAGGCCGGAAAGATAATGAGTCTGCGCGAGGCGGTCGCGGAGTTCGTCAGGGATGGAGATTCGGTCGCGCTCGAAGGGTTTACTCATCTCATACCGAGCGCCGCCGGGCATGAGATCATCCGCCAGGAGAAGAAGGATCTCACGCTCATACGCATGACACCGGATTTGATCTACGACGCCATGATCGGGATGGGGTGCGCCCGCAAACTTATCTTCTCATGGGGCGGCAACCCCGGCGTCGGCTCCCTCCACCGCTTCCGCGACGCTATCGAGAACGGCTGGCCTGAGCCGCTTGAGATCGAGGAACACTCCCACGCCGGCATGGCGAACCGATACGTCGCTGGCGCCTCCAACCTCCCGTTCGCAGTCCTCCGCGGCTACGTCGGCACGGATCTGCCCGAGGTCACCTCCACCATCAAGCCCATAACCTGCCCCTTCACCGGCGAGGAACTCATGGCCGTCCTGGCCCTCAACCCTGACGTGACGATAATCCACGCCCAGCAAGCCGACCGGCGCGGCAACGTGGCGCTGTGGGGCATCACCGGCATCCAGAAGGAGGCGGCGTTTTCGGCGAAGAAGGTCATCGTCACAGTCGAGGAAGTGGTCGAGAAATTTGAAGCTCGGCCGTTTGGGATCGTGCTTCCGTCCGTCGCCGTGAACGCTATATCCATCGAACCGCGTGGAGCCTTTCCTTCCTACGCGGACGGCTACTATGACCGCGACAATTCTTTCTACGAAGCGTGGGACCCCATCAGCCGCGACAGGGACGAGTTCCGCGGGTGGATGGAGCGGCACATCCTCGGGGTAGACTCGTTCGCCGATCACCTGCGGAGCATAGACACAGAGGAGGCGGCGCGATGACCGGGACGGTCGAGAAGGATCCATACACCACCGATGAGATGATGACCGTGGCGGCCAGTCGGGAGTTGCGGGACGGGGCGGTGTGCTTCGTCGGCATCGGGTTGCCGAGCGAGGCGGCGAACCTGGCGCGGGCGACTCACGCACCGGACTGCTTCCTGGTCTACGAGTCTGGCACGCTCGGCGCGAAGCCCAATGTGCTGCCCCTCTCCATCGGCGACGGCGTCCTGGCAGAGCACGCGGATTCCGTCGTGTCGGTGCCGGAGGTCTTCAACTACTGGTTGCAGGCGGGCCGCGTGGACGTGGGCTTCCTCGGGGCGGCTCAGATAGACCGTTTCGGGAATATCAACACTACCGTCGTCGGACCTTACGGAGACCCGAAGGTGCGTCTCCCTGGGGCGGGGGGAGCGCCGGAGATCGCCGCTTCGGCCAAAGAGGTGATCGTGATGCTCCGCCACACGTCCCGCGCTTTTGTCGAGGATCTTGCCTTCGTAACCTCGGTCGGCTATCGTCATGGCGGCGGCTCGCGGCAAGAGCTTGGCTACTCCGGCGGCGGTCCCGCGGTCATCATCACCGACCTGGGCGTGCTGCGCCCCGACCCGGAGACGAAGGAGTTCGTCCTGACCGCCCTTCATCCCGGCGCGACTGTCGAAGAGGCGAGAGAGGCTACGAGCTGGGACCTGAAAGTAGCCGGGGAAGTGGACTCCACGGAGCCGCCGTCGGATAAGGAGCTTCGAGTTTTGCGCGAGTTGCGCGCCAGGACCGAGCGGGCGAGGGGGACCAGAGCATGAGTTATGGAGGATCGAACGAAGCCTGGATCGTGGGAGCTGTTCGTACCCCCATCGGACGCCACGGAGGGGCTCTCGCCGCCGTCCGGCCCGACGATCTCGGAGCGATTTCGCTGGAAGCCCTGATCGAGACCACCGGCGTCCCTTCCGCCGAGGTTGAGGACGTGTACTTCGGCTGCGCCAACCAGGCCGGCGAGGACAACCGCGACGTAGCGAGGATGTCCCTGCTCCTAGCTGGCTTCCCGGAGACGGTGGCCGGGGCGACGGTGAACAGACTGTGTGGATCGGGGCTAGAAGCGGTGGCGAATGCCGCCCGCGCCGTCATGCTAGGCGAGGCGGACGTATACGTCGGCGGAGGAGTGGAGTCCATGAGCCGCGCTCCGTGGGCGGTCGGCAAGCCCGAGCGCGGCTTCGCCACTGGACCCAACCAGATGCACGACACGTCCCTGGGCTGGCGGTTCGTCAACCCGAAGATGGAGAAGATGGGCCATACCGACTCATTGGGCGTGACCGCCGAGAACCTGGCCGAGGAACGATTCCATCTCACAGCCGAGGAGCAACAGCCCGAGAAGCTCGCGGGCGATTACGACATCTCGCGCGAGGCCCAGGACCGTTTCGCACTCAGGAGCCACGAGAAGGCGGTCGCCGCGCAGGACGAGAAGCGCTTCCGGGAGGAGGTCGTGCCCGTCACCGTGAAGACGCGAAGATCCGAGTCAGTCGTGGAAGCCGATGAAGGCCCACGGCGCGACACCACACTGGAGAAGCTCGGCAAATTGAAGCCTGCCTTCAAGAAGGAAGGGACTGTCACGGCGGGCAATTCCAGTTCCCTGAATGACGGCGCGGCGGCGGTGATGGTCGTCTCGAAGGAG
>JACDGB010000447.1 GCA_013815485.1 Rubrobacter sp. | reverse complement strand
GGTCTGGTGCAGCCGGTCAATGGCCTGCTTCCACTGGTCCCGATACGCGAGGTCATTCCAGTCAGGAATGAGGTTGCCCAACGGACAGCCCGTATTGCAGAAAGGCACCCCGCAATCCATGCACCGCGACGCCTGGCCCTTCAGTTCGTCCTCGGGCATTGGCTCGTAGATGTAACGGTAATCCTGGACGCGCTCCTCGACCGTCCGCTTCGGGGTCGGCTTGCGCCCAAGCTTGATGAAGCCTCTGGGATCACCCACCCGAAACCACCTCCAACTCAGCCTCCTGCCGCTCCTCCAAAACCCGCTTCAAATCATTCGGCATCACCTTCACGAACTTCGGAAGGATGTCTTCCCAATTATCCAGGACCCGCTTCGCCGTGCCGCTCCCCGTTAACTCCAGATGCCGCTCCACGAGACGCCGAAGGATGGACAAATTCTCCTCCGACTCCACGGCTTCGAGGCTGACCATCTCGGGATTGTAGAGTTTCTCGAAGCGTTCCTCCTCGTCCAGCACGAACGCGATGCCGCCGCTCATCCCGGCGGCGAAGTTGCGCCCCGTCTTGCCAAGCACCACCACGATACCGCCCGTCATGTACTCGCAGCCGTGATCCCCGACTCCCTCGACCACCGTCTCCGCCCCCGAATTGCGAACCGCGAACCGCTACCCCGCGAACCCCCGGAAATGAGCCTCGCCCGCCGTCGCCCCATACAAGGCCACGTTCCCAACCACGATGCTCTTTTCAGGCGGATACGCCGCGTCCGGCGAAGGCGCGACGACCAGCCGCCCGCCCGAGAGACCCTTGCCGACGTAATCGTTGGTCGCGCCTTCGAGGTTCAGGGTGATGCCTTTGGCGAGCCACGCCCCGAAGGACTGGCCCGCGACGCCCTTCATGTCTATGTGCACCGTGCCGTCTGGCAGGCCGTCGTTGCCGAAGCGGCGGGCGCCCTCCCCGGAGAGCCGTCCACCGACCGTGCGGTTGGTGTTGAAGATCTCCTTCGAGAAACGCACCGGCTCACCGCCCTCCAGCGCGGGCTTGCAGCGTTCGATCAACTCCACGTCCATCGAGCCGTCGAGGTGATGGTCCTGATCCTCGACCCGGTGGGTGGCGACTTCGTCGGACCTCTCGGAACGGTGCAGAATCGCCGAGAGGTCAACGCCATCCGTCTTCCAGTGCGCGATGCCCTCCTTCTTCCTCAGCTTGTCGGCGCGACCGACCATCTCCTCGAAGGTACGGAAGCCCATCTCGGCCATGTACTCCCGGATCTCCTCCGCCACGAAGAAGAAGAAGTTGACCACATGCTCCGGGGTCCCCTCGAACTTCTTCCTCAGTTCCGGGTCTTGAGTGGCGATCCCAACCGGACAGGTATTCAAATGACACACCCGCATCATGATGCAGCCCACCGCAACCAACGGCGCCGTCGAGAGCGCGAAGTCCTCAGCCCCCAGAAGTGCCGCCACCACCACGTCCCGGCCCGTCTTCATCTGCCCGTCAGCCTGGAGGTAAACCCGCCCGCGCAAATCGTTCTGAACGAGTACCTGCTGCGTCTCGGCGATGCCAAGTTCCCACGGCAGCCCCGCGTGCTTGATGGACGAGAGCGGCGAAGCCCCCGTGCCGCCATCGTGGCCGGCGATGGTGATGTGGTCGGCCTTCGCCTTCGCCACGCCCGCCGCGATGGTCCCGACCCCCACTTCGGCGACGAGCTTCACGCTCACAAGGGCGTCCGGGTTCGCGTTCTTGAGATCGTGGATGAGCTGGGCGAGGTCCTCGATGGAGTAGATATCGTGGTGCGGCGGAGGCGATATGAGACCGACCCCCGGCGTCGAGTAGCGAACTTTTGCGATGTCCTCGGACACCTTATGGCCTGGAAGTTGGCCGCCCTCGCCGGGCTTGGAGCCCTGGGCCATCTTGATCTGGAGCATATCCGAGTTCACCAGATATTCGGTCGTGACCCCAAAACGCGCGCTCGCAACCTGTTTTATGGAACTGCGGCGGTCGTCCGCGAACCGCTCCGGGTCCTCGCCACCCTCGCCAGTATTGGACTTCCCTCCGATCCGGTTCATGGCGATAGCAAGCGTCTCGTGCGCCTCTTTCGAGATGGAGCCGAACGACATCGCGCCCGTCGAGAAACGCTTCACGATCTCCTTCGCCGGCTCGACCTCTTCGAGCGGAATGGGATCCTTCTCGAAGTCGAAGAGCGCGCGAAGGTTCGCCAGGCGCGCGCTCTCGGAGTCGAAGTGCTTCGTGTACTCCTTGAAAGTCTCGAAGTCGTCGTTCCTGACAGCCCTTTGCAGCGGCACGATGCTCTTCGTGTTCCACTGATGGTATTCGCCCTGGGCGCGAAGCTGGTATTCGCCCCCGATCTCCAGTTCGTCCCCATCTTCGACGGCCTCGAAAGCCCGCCGGTGACGCTCCAGGGTTTCGCGTCCGATCCCATCTATCCCGACGCCCCCGACCCGCGAGGCCGTG
>JACDGB010000446.1 GCA_013815485.1 Rubrobacter sp. | reverse complement strand
ATTTATGAACGGTGGCCGACTTCTAGCATTTGGCAAAAGTTCCGCCGCTACTGACGCGGAGCACGTATCGGTGGAGTTCGTGCATCCGGTGATCGTGGGCAAACGTGCCTTGCCGGCGCTGGATGTGGGACCGGATTTCGAGAGACGCTTGCCGGTGATGCTGCGCCCGGAAGACATGGTGATCGGCTTCTCCTTCCCGGACGCGGACGAAGCCATTGAACGCACGCTCTCTGCGGCGCGGAAGCGTGGCGCTTTGACGTTCGCCCTGACAGGGAATTCGGCGGAGTATTCATTCGCCGCGCCGGATGTGGACCCATTCGCGTGCCAGGAGGTATTCGAGGTCCTCTACCATATGCTCTGGGAGACCGTCCATGTGTACTTCGAGCACCGCGAACAGGGGCACGACGTCGGTGCTTCGTCTTTCCTCTATCCGTTTCTCGGCAAGAGCGCGCAGCCGCTCGAACGAGTCGTGGAAGAAGTACGAGGCTCGATACTTCAGAAGATGGAGGAAGTGAACGGCCTGCGGGCCATCGCCGCCGAGACCGAGGCGGAGACCATATCGGAGATCGCCGCGGCCATCGCGGAGCGGTTGAAGCGTGGTGGCAAAATCATCGCTTTTGGAAACGGCGGCTCCGCCACGGACGCCAACGACCTGGTCGCGGACTGCGTGGACCCGCCCACGGGAATGAGACCCGTACCGGCGCTCTCGCTCTCCGCCGAGTCGGCTAACATCACCGCCATCGCCAACGACATCGGGACGGAGGCCGTCTTCACCCGCCAGCTGATCGCCCACGCCCGCCCCGAAGACGTGGCTATTGGCATCTCTACGAGTGGAGGCTCGGCGAATATATTGTCCGCATTCGCGGAGGCCCGGAGAAGAGGGCTACTCACGGTGGGCATCGTGGGTTACGATGGCGGGAGGATAGTGAGTGAGCGGCTCGTGGATCACGCGATAGTGGTGCGTTCGGATTACATTCCGCGCATCCAGGAGGTGCAGGCTTCCATCTACCACGTATTGCGGTGTTTGATCTCCGACATGATGGACGAGAAAGGCTAGCGCGCTTGCACGAGATGGCAATAGCCGAGTCGGTAGTCCGCATCGCCGGCCAACACGCCAACGGACGCCGCGTCACGAAGATATACGTCAAGGTCGGCCATCTTCGCCAGGTCGTCCCATCCGCCCTGACCTTCGGCTTCGAACTAGTGGCCCAGGGAACGAGCGTCGAGGGCGCGGAACTGTCGCTGGAGCAGATCCCGGCGATAGGCTCCTGCAAGTCATGCGGAACGAAGAGCAAGCTCCCCGGATTCCCCCTACAGTGTCGAGAGTGCGGAGGCTTCGACCTGGAAATCCTAGAAGGCGAAGAACTATACGTAGAATCCCTGGAGATGGAGGAGTGATGAGTACCAATCAGCAGTCAGCCAACTGGAAAAGGCGGTCAGAACAGGCCAAGCACTTCGTAGTCGCATAGCTGTGCCGAACAGAACCAAAAAGCTGAAAGCTGAAAGCTGAGGGCTAATAGCTGACAGCGCCGACCGAAGGGAGGCAACACATGCACCGCACCGCAGTGAAGCAGATCGTCATGGAGGGTGTCCTCGATGCCAACGACGCTCTCGCCCAGGCAAACCGGGACCGCTTCGACCAGGCCGGAAACTACGTCATCAACATGATGAGTTCGCCCGGAGCAGGCAAGACGGCGTTGCTAGAGCGCACCCTCGAAAGCCTGCGCGGCAAGCTCCGGCTTGGCATCCTCGAAGGCGATGTGCAGACGACCCTGGACGCCGACCGTCTGGCCCGCTTCCACGTCCCGCTGGTGCAGGTGAATACCGACCCCGGCTTCGGCGGCGAGTGTCACCTCGACGCGAACATGGTTCGCTCCGGCCTCGCGGAACTTGCGCTTGACGACATAGACATCCTGGTAATAGAGAACGTCGGGAACCTGGTCTGTCCGGCGGAGTTCAAGGTCGGGGAGGATGCGCGGGTGATGGTCTACGCTGTCACCGAGGGGGAGGAGAAGCCCCTCAAGTACCCGCTGATGTTTCGCTCGGCTGACCTCGTGCTCATCAACAAGGTGGACTTGCTGGAGCATCTGGACTTCGACCTGGAGCAATTCCTCGGAAACCTCGATGCCGTCAACCCAGGCGTCGAGCGCATCCTAGCCAGCGCCCGCACGGGCCAGGGCATGGAGGAGTGGTGCTCCTGGCTGCAACGGCGCAAAGGCTGATGCGGGAGCCGGGAAGCGAGGTGAGCGTGTGCGCTACGTGCTGCTGATAGTGGGAGGGTTGATGGCTCTCATGGGCGGCATCTGGACTGTGCAGGGCGTCGGAATTTTGCCTGGGAGCTTCATGACCGGACAGACGTTCTGGGCCGTCGTCGGCTCGCTCACGCTGGTCGCCGGAGGAATTCTCGCCTTCTTCGGGTTTCGCCTGGACAAGCACCGCTGAGAACAAGGCGAGGGATATCGCCGAGT
>JACDGB010000445.1 GCA_013815485.1 Rubrobacter sp. | reverse complement strand
GCCCAGAAGAACCGCCCGAGGGCGTTGCCGATAGAGATGATGCTGACGAGGCCCGCGGCGAGGGCCGCGCTGGCCCCCGAGAGCTCCACGGCCATCGGCGAGGCAACCGTGATGATGGAGATGCCCGCCGTGACGTTCAGGAACAGGAGCGCCCACAAGGCGTACCACTGCCAGGTCTTCGTGGCGCCGCCGAGGTCGTAGTTGACGCCGGAGCTATCGCCACTACCGTCCGAGTCCGGCTCCCAGCCAGGGGGCGTCCAGCCTTCGGGCGGGTTCTTCATGAAGAGGGCCGCGCCCACGACCATCACGAGATAGATGATGCCCAGGATAGTGAACGTCTGGAACGGCCCGACCGAGGAGACGAGGCCCTTTGCTACCAGCGCCGTTATGAACGCGCCGCCGCCGAAGCCGGCCACCGCGATACCGGTAATAAAGCCGCGTCTGTCGGGGAACCACTTTATGAGGGTGGCGACCGGGACGATGTAGCCGAGGCCGATGCCGGCGCCGGCGATGAACCCGTAGGTGAGATAGAGCAGCGTGAGGCTGCTCTCCGCGAAGCCCGCGAGAAAGATACCCAACCCGTAGAGCACCCCCGCCGTGAGCGCCACGGTGCGTGGCCCCACTTTGCCCATCCAGAGCCCGCCAACGAAGGCGGCGAAGCCCAGCGTGAAGATCGTAATGCTGAACGTCGCGTTGACGGCGGTTGCCGTGGCGCCGCCGTACTGTTGGGCGAGCGGGTCGCTGAAGACGCTCCAGGCGTAGACCGCCCCGAGCGCGACCTGCATGACCACACCTGCTATCGCTATAACTACCCTGTTTCCGGCACCCGAACTACTTGCCGCCTGACTTGCCATGAAACTCCTCCCTCATCGTATATCCATCCAGGGAAAGAGGGCTTTCCGGAACCTACTCCCCAAAGACCCTTTTCTACGCTCCCCTTACGCGTTCCGTTAGATGGGCCTGTTCCGCACCACTCTCGCCCTCTCCCGTGCGAATCCTATCAAAACCGGCGTACACATTGAAACGCCCGCCGCGCAGGAAACCCACGAGCGTCATGCCGAACTCCCTCGCCACGTCCACCGCGAGGCTGCTCGGCGCGGAGACGGCGCAGACGACTGGCACCCCGGCCGTCAGGCACTTCTGCAGGATCTCGAACGAGCTGCGCCCGCTGACCATCACGACGTTCTCCGAGAGCGGCAGCCTCCCTTCGAGCAAAGCCCACCCGACAAGCTTGTCCGTCGCGTTGTGCCTGCCAACGTCCTCGCGCAGCGCCAGCAGGTTCCCCTCCTTGTCGAAGAGCGCCGCCGCGTGCAGCCCGCCCGTCGCCTCGAAGAGTCCCTGGGATTCTCTCAGCTTCTCCGGCAACGAGTAGACCGTCTCCGCGGAGACCTCCGGTCCCGGCCCCACGACCGGGCAGCCGCGCAGCTCCAGTTGCTCCAGGCTCGCCTTGCCGCACACGCCGCAGGCGCTCGTGGTGTAGAAGTGGCGCTCCAGGGAGCGCAGGTCGTACTCGCGGTTGC
The DNA here is from genome assembly GCA_013815485.1 of Rubrobacter sp. GTDB lineage: Bacteria > Actinomycetota > Rubrobacteria > Rubrobacterales > Rubrobacteraceae > JACDGB01. The sequence continues at coordinate 949 of JACDGB010000445.1, read as the reverse complement.
CCCTGAGCTCTACGTTCACGATGTTGTAGCGTTGCTCCGCGCTCACGTCAGCGTCTACGCAGTAGCTGATCTTCTTTATCTCCTCCCGCGAGGCGACGATGCCTTCCCCGTACAGGAACCCGGCCGCCAGCTCGAAGTCCGCCCCGGGGGTGCGCATCGTGACGGCGACGGTCTGCCTCTTGTCTCCCGTGAGGAGCCTTATCTCCATAGGCTCCTCGGTCGCGAGGTAGTCCGACTTCACGCGGGCCCGGCCGTCCTCGACGACCCGCACCCGCGTCTTCGTCTTACTCCCGCTCCTGGCCTTGCCGGTCTTCTCTAGCATCTGCCTCTCCGTATCCGAACCACGCCGCCAAGTTTAGCAGGGGCAAATGCTACTATGCCGGACATGTTCCAAGAGAGGACGAGGCGTTGAGGCTCACCGGCTTGCCCGACGTCGCCCGCTTCCCGGAGGCGGAGGTCTCAAGAAACGAGGAGGCCATAACGATCCGCTTCGGCGGCCTCGGCCGGGAGCAGACCATGACCGTTCCCCTGAAATACGTGGGCGGGGACGAGGAGGCGGCGGAGCTGTGGCTCATGGCCCGGCTGCAGGAGGTCGGGTACGAGGTCAGACGCGGGGAGACCCCCTAGTCCGGGGGATGGGCGTGGTTCCTCGCCCACTCGCGCACCGCCATCAGCCACGTCGTGCGTTTCGTAGACTTGCTCTTCTCGGCAAAATCCGAGACAACAGCGTTGGTTAGGGACGGTAAGGCGAGGCTCTCCGTGATCTCGGTATACCGTGAGCCTTCCAGCTTCCACATCGTAAGATGCTCTCCGTCGTAACGCCAGACCTCGGGAACACCCATCTGGGCGTAGATGGGCAGCTTGCTGATCGAGGGGCTGGTGATGTCTATCTCGATTACCAGATCCGGCGGCGGGTCTACGGACAGGTCCACACGATCTTTGCCGTAAA
>JACDGB010000444.1 GCA_013815485.1 Rubrobacter sp. | reverse complement strand
GGAGACGATGTTGGGGATGTGTAAGCCCATGCCCATGCCCTTGTCCCGAACGTAGTTGCTCTGGCACAGGTTGTTGGCGCCGCCCGCCCCCGCAAACGCTATAGCCCCCAGGATCGCGAGGGCTCCGAGCTCCTCCCAGTAGGTGGGTATATTGGCCAGCCCTCCGGGAGCCTTGGTGACGACGCCCCCCCAGGCCGACAGATCGGTGGCTATGAAAATCGCGAGTGTGATGAAGATCAGTACGATGATCACAAGCACGCCCTGGACCTTCTCGAGCACCTGGTAGACCACCGGAGAGAGGGTCACCGCTATGGCGATGGAGACGAGGAATATTGTAGCGACAATGGGTGCTGCGCTCAAGCCGAGGCCGAAGATGAACGAGAATAGCTGGGCTCCACTCGAGGCCCATCCTGGTATGGTGTTCGGCAGGATCGCCCCGAGGACGAACACCATAGACCAGCCCACCCACATGCGGCTGAAGCCCGTTACTGCGGTCTCGCCTGTTACCAGAGTGTAACGCTCGATCTCCATGTTCAAGAAGAACTGCACGGTTATCCCGACCACGGCGAGCCACACGAGGGCCAGCCCTATCTGAGAGGTGATGTAGGGCCACAGGAGCAACTCTCCCGAGCCTAGCGCCGTGGCGAGAATAATGACGCTCGCCCCAAGGTACTTGCGCAAGCCACGCGGCTCCGGCAGATCCCTGTACGGTACGCCCGGCAGGTACTTGGTCGGCAACTCGGAGGCGATCTCGCCCGAGTCCGGCCTGTCAGCTACGTCAGCCATGTATCGTCCTCCCGTTTCCCCGTGGTTTCTCCCACAATCGCTGCATGTTATTGAATCCGCTACTTCGTGTCAACAACAGCCAGACCCCGGATGGCATGTTATCGAGGGAGCAAAGTCGTGCCGATCCGGCCCGAAGCCGAATTCCGCTTCTCCGCCGGGTTCGCGAGAATCCGGCGGAGGTCCATCGCGCCGCGGACGGCTGGCGTTGACTTTGGGGTTCTGGTACGTTGAGGTACGGGAGAATGGAGAAGAGGAGCCTGCATGGCGGAGAGCGCGTCGGGCGTTGCCGGGACGGGGCGGTTGCGCGGCAAAGCGGCGGTCGTCACGGGGGCGGCCAAAGGCATCGGACGGGCCACCGCCGAGCTATTCGCGCGGGAGGGCGCCCGGCTGGTCGTGACCGACGTGGATGAGGCTGGACTGGTCTCGCTCCGCGAACGGCTCGCGGGGGCCGAGGTCGAGGCTGTCGTTGGGGATGTCTCAGTGGTAGAGGACGCTGGGCGTATGATCCGGACTTCCGTCGAGCGGTTCGGACGGATCGACATACTCGTCGCCAACGCCGGAGTCATCCCCCTGAACAACATCGTGGACGCCAAGCCGGAGGACTGGGACCACGTAATGGCGGTGGACGGACGGGGCATGTTCCTAACCTGCAAATACGCCGTCGAGGCCATGCTTCAGAGCGGCGGAGGTTCCATAGTATGCCTCTCCTCCATCTCGGGCATGGCGGGCCAGAAGGAGCAGTCCACCTACGGGCCAGCCAAGTTCGTGGCGACCGGGATCACCAAACACCTGGCCGTCGAGTGGGCCGAAAGAGGCATCCGGGTCAACGCCGTCGCCCCAGGAACCATCCAGACCGAAGCCCTCGCGCCAATACCGGAGAGCTACAAGGCCCCGATGAAGGCAGCCCATCCCATCGGACGCTTCGGCGAGCCCTCCGAAGTCGCCAACGCCATCCTGTTCCTCGCCTCCGACGAAGCGTCGTTCATAACGGGAGCCATCCTGCCAGTAGACGGAGGTTACCTCGCTCAGTAGTAGATCATTCATGGAAAGCATGGACGGCTGAGGTGGACGTCGCCATCATAGCCGACGACCTGACAGGGGCGGCGGACACCGGCATTCAGTTCGCCCGCGCCGGATACCGAACCGCCGTAGCCTTCCGGGGCGCGCAGATGAGCTTCGGAGACCTCGACGCCGTCTCGCTCGACACCGACTCCCGGACGATGCCCCCCGGTCCAGCCGCCAGGCACGTCTCGAAGGCCGTTCGAGCCGTGCGCGATGCCAGCATCCTCTACAAGAAGATAGACTCCACCCTACGCGGCAACGTCGCCGCCGAACTGGCCGCCGCCCTCGAAGCCTCCGGCCGCGAACACGCCATCGTCGCGCCAGCCTTCCCTGACGCCGGACGCACTACCATCGGCGGCGTGCAACTCGTTGGCGGCGTGCCCGTCCACGAAACCGCGATGAGAGATGACCCGAAGACACCCGTCACCGAAGGACACGTTCCGACACTGCTATCAGGAGTGTTCCCGGCCGGCACGCTGAGCGTGGAAGACCTCCGAGATTTAGGATCGGACAGACGGGTGTTGTCCGGGAGCCGGTGCGTGGTCGCGGACGCCCGGAGCAACGCGGACCTCGACGCACTGGCAAGGGCCGTGCCCGACCCTTCGGAGGTGCTGTGGGCGGG
>JACDGB010000443.1 GCA_013815485.1 Rubrobacter sp. | reverse complement strand
GTCGATCCGTGTGTCGCTCATGGCTGCTCACTTCAAGCTGTCCAAGATACACAAAATCAGTGTGGTGACGATCCCGATAAAACAAGTGGATCTCATCTCCTGCTTCCGATGCAGCGATCATTCGATCCTCGGAGAAGTGATCATTCGGTCCCTCCCACCGTAGCTCATTGCCTGATAGTTCGTCTTCGTATTGCTCGGCGCTTGTCTGTTTCTCGCGAGTGACGAATAGGATGATCTTATTGTCGTCTTTCGGAGTGACCACGCCACGAGCGATGGCATGCATGCTCGCATATCCCCAAAGCTTGGCTAACTCGTTGCGCGAATACGATTGGCCGACTGTAATCTGGGTGAAAGAAACCGGCATCTTTGCCCTTTCATTTTGCGGATGCGCCGCACAACAGATCCAGAACAAGCGGTTCATCCACGAGGCGAGAAGGACCAACATTCAACCTCGCATCTAGATCCCCTGCCGAGTTCGGCAGCTCTCCTCCCATTTCGCGCACAGCCGACCCGAACCGCCCAAATTCTTCGCAAAGTTTCTCAGTTTTTCTCCAGCGCCGCAACTCTCCGTAATAACGGAGTTCCTCACGCATGAGGGCTACCTCAGCCCTACAGAAGAAAACCTGATAAAGGTACAAAGGATGAAAACCTACACACATAAGGCTTAGTTGTGTAGAATTTTATCCAGATGTTAAAGGAGCGACATACGTTAGAGGAACTTGCCAGGGGTTCGGGGGGAGTTTTCAGGGCGAGGGACGCGGCGGAGGCCGGCGTCCATCCGAGGGAACTTTATGCCTTGCGGGACGAAGGCTTTTTAGTCGAGCTATCGCGCGGAGTCTACCGTCTGGCGGACGCTGAGATGAGCCCTTATCTGGACCTGGTGGCCGTCTCGCGGCGCAGCCCACGGGGGGCTATCTGCCTGAACTCGGCGCTCTCCTTCTGGGATCTGACCGACGAGGTTCCCGCGGAGGTCCACTTGGCGGTTCCGAGGGGATCGCACCGGCCCAGGATCTCCTACCCGCCCGTCCGCGTTCACGTCTTCGCCGCCGGTACCTTCGAGTTGGGACGCAAGCGGGTCCGCCTGGAGTCCAGCGAGGAGATCCACGTCTACTCCCCGGAGCGCAGCGTGGTGGATGTCGTGCGCCTCAGGGGCCGCGTGGGGACCGGCGTTGCATACGAGGCCCTCCGAAGCTACTTGAGACGTCCCGGTGCTTCCGCGGGCGAACTGCTGCGTCTCGCGAGGCGGCTCAGGGCCGGGGGACCCATGACCGACGCCCTGGAGGTGCTGACGGGTTGAGCGAGCCCCGGACGCCGCAGGAAGTCTACCGAGCCCTGCAGCGCAGAGCCAGGGACGAGGGACGGGGCACACAGGAGCTCTTCGAGTTCTACCTGCTCGAACGCTTCCTCTACAGGCTTTCCGTCTCCCGGTACCGCGACCGCTTCGTGCTCAAGGGCGGCCTACTGCTCACGGTCCTGGGTGTCCGTCGCCCGACGCGCGACGCCGACGTGCTGGCGCGGGGCGTCGCCGGCGGCGAAGCGAGCCTGCTGGCCATGGTCCGGGAGGTGGCGAGCATCGCGGTGGACGACGGCATGACTTTCGACGCCTCGCGGGCGCGGGCCATGACTATCAGGGAGCACGCCGCTTATCCGGGCATCAGGATCGTCGTCCCAGCCACGCTCGGCACGGCGCGGCTGCAACTCCGGCTGGACGTCAACTTCGGGGACCCGGCCGGTGCGCGGGAGATCGAGTACCCGACCCTGCTCTCGGACGAGCCGTTCGGCCTGCTCGGCTACCCGGTGGAGGCCGTGATCGCCGAGAAAGTCGAGACCATGATCTCACGCGGCGACGCCAACACCCGCGAGCGCGACTACGCCGACGTCCTGGCGCTCTCCAGGATTCATGCTGTGGAAGCCCGCAAGCTCCGGTACGCCCTCGAAAAGACTGCCGCCCACCGGGGGACGAAACTGATGCCGCTTGCCCAGGCCCTCGACACGCTCCCCACTGCGCGGCAGCGAGACTGGAGGGCGTTCCTCGACCGCTCTCGCCTTATCACCATGCCCGAGAACTTCGAAGAAGCCGTGTCCGAGGTGGCGCGCTTCGTGGACCCGGTGCTCCGCAACGATCCAGACCTCGTCCGCTGGGACCCCTCCGCGGAGGAGTGGGAGAGGCGAGAATGAACTCGCCCGCGTACTGCAACCGGGCTGATACGGGACAGTATTCAGTGGACGACCGCTTTCTCCACAATCGCTGGAAAGCGCATAGGCAAGCCGGTTTACCGCGGACACACCATAACGGGTCGAGACGTAGGGAGGCTAACTCTGGACCAGCGAGCGCAGGCGTTGGTCTGCGCCGCCGGTGATCGGCTCTCCGTGCCCGACCGCGACGACCTCCGTCTCTAGCTCTGCCACGCGGCGCACCGACGCGCGTTGCTGCGCCGGGTTGAGGTTGAAGGCCGGCCAGCCTGCCTCGAAGAC
>JACDGB010000442.1 GCA_013815485.1 Rubrobacter sp. | reverse complement strand
CCTCCGCTCCGTCTATCGAAGTACGCGGCGTTGGGGCTGATCTCATCCCGCGTGGACCAGAGCATCCTGCATACCGGGCGGCGCGTTTCGTGGCGGAGATCGTGGGCGAGTCCGGCGTCCACTTTCAGCTCGTTCAGGAGAACGGCATCCCCCCAACCCGCGGACTTGGGGGGAGCGCGGCGGCGCTGGTGGGTGGAGCCGTCGCGGCAAACGAAATGTTCGGGGGGCAGATTGCCGCCCCCGACCTCCTCAACATCGTCTGCGAGTTGGACGGCCACCCGGACAACGCCGCCCCGGCCTTCCTCGGCGGCCTCGTCATCGGCACCCTCACCCCGCAAGGCGTGAGCGCCGTGCGCCTCGAACCGAAGGACCTGAAAGTGGTCGTCGCCGTCCCTGATTTCGCCGTCTCCACCACCGCCGCGCGAACCGCCCTCCCGGAGAACGTCCCACACCGCGACGCCGTCTTCAACGTCGGGCGTTCCGGGCTCCTATTGGGTGCCCTGGCTACCGGCGAGTACCATCTCCTGCGCGTCGCCATGCAGGACCGCCTCCATCAACCCTACCGCTCGCACCTCGTCCCCGGCCTCGAAGAAGTCATAGAGGCCGCGCTCGCCAACGACGCCTACGGCGCGTGCCTCTCTGGCTCCGGCCCCACCGTACTCGCCTTCGCCCCCGAAACACATGCCCCGAAGATAGCCTCCGCGATGCACGCTGCCTTCGAAGAACGAGGCGTCGAGGCGAAAGCCTGGGCGCTGGACGTGGACCTCGCCGGGGCGCGGGTCGAGCCGCCGGGAGAAGTCTCCATCTCGCGCCCGAAGCCTGCTCTTCGATAGGCTCCGCGAAGGATCCCACCCCGGATACCGAGTAAAGTTATACTTTGTATAACAAGCATGAGAGGAGTGTTTCGGGATGAAGATAGAGCGGGAGTTGAAGAAGGTTGGCGGATCGGTGATGGTTCCGATACCGGCGGAGATCCTACGCGAGCTTCGTTGGGAGCCAGGTCTCAGAGTGACCATAGATGCGGAGGGCGGGGGGGTCCGAATTGCGCCAGCCGCCGAGCGTCCTCCAGATGATATAGCGAAGTTCGTCGCCCGCTTCACGGAGAAGTATGACCGGGCTTTGAGAAACCTTTCCGAGCGGTAGGAGGATGCGGAACCCGGATCTCCGTCGCGTCCTCTTCGCGCATACCGTGCTCATCGAGCGGTATGGAGGCGCGGAAGGGGTGAGGGATCCCGAATCCCTGAAAGCCGCGATAGAGAGGCCGTGGGGATCGTCTTTTGGTCAGGAGCACTTTCCAGGTCCGTTCCGAAAGGCCGCTGCGCTGTGCGAATCCTTGATCCGGCGCCACCCTTTCATGGACGGCAACAAGAGGACCGGCGTGACGATGGGCTCATACCTGCTTTCCACGTTCGGTTGCGAAGTCGAGGCCGCGCAACAAGAGCTAGAGGACTTCGGCGTGGACGTGGCCCAGGGCATGTTCGACACGGGGCAGATCGCCGTTTGGTTCGAGGATCACGCCGAATCCCTTTGAAAACCGCAAAAAGAAACTATGTGCAACTTGACAACCTTCTACAGTTGTGTAACCCTTCACGCACTTGCGAGCGAATGAGCGAGGGATGTTGAGCAAAGTTTCGGAAACGACGCGGAGGAAGAGGATCTCGGGCTTGATGCTCAAGATCCCACGCCTGCTCACCCCGCCCATCCACCCACGAGTACCCACGCTCGCCGTCCTACCCTCTCGACTAATTATCGGGGCGGGCCGGGGCGACGTATCCCAGTCCGCCTAGAGCCGAAGCGGGGCACTAAAAGCTCCCGTCACAGGCCGAGGGTTTCCTTTTTACTTTCGACTGCATCTGGATGGGAGAATCGTGGAGAACACCGCCCTTAACATCGAGTACAAACCGCGCACCGGCAGCGAGGCCATGTGCGAGGCGCTGCTGGACGAAGGGGTCGAGTACCTCTTCGGATACCCTGGCGGCGCGATCATGCCTTTCTACGATGCCCTCCCCGATTACCCGCTAAAGCACGTTTTGGTCAGGCATGAGCAAGCCGCCGCCCACGCCGCCGACGGCTACGCTCGCGCAACGGGCCGCGTCGGTGTGTGCGTGGCGACCAGCGGGCCAGGCGCGACCAACCTGGTAACCGGCCTCGCCACCGCCCAGATGGACTCCGTGCCGATGGTCGCCATAACCGGGCAGGTCGGGCGTCCGGCTCTGGGCAAGGACTCCTTCCAGGAAACAAACGTGATGGGCATGACGCTGCCCTTCACCAAGCATTCGTTCCTGGTCGAAGACCCGGACGAGCTTTATCCGACGATGCGGCGGGCGTTCGAGATCGCGCGTTCCGGCAGGCCCGGCCCGGTTCTCGTTGACGTGCCGAAGGACGTGATGTTCGCTGCGTGCAACGACAACGGCTACCGAAGGCTCAAGGAGGCGCCGGAGCCGCTCGCCTCTCCGGCGTTGGAGCGGGCGGCAA
>JACDGB010000441.1 GCA_013815485.1 Rubrobacter sp. | reverse complement strand
GTGGATATACACGGCAGGATCCGGAAAGAGACCGTCACCCTGGACGAGGTGAGCGTCACCCGCGTCACCTTCGGCACCGGGGCTCGGTGGTCGGAGGATCTGCGAGATTACGCTGGCACGCATAGCTGCGAGCTCCCCCACGTTGCGCTCGTCCAGTCCGGGCAACTCAAGGTCGTCATGGACGACGGCTCCGAGGAGGTGTTCGGGCCGCAAGACGTCATGATGCTGCCTCCCGGCCACGACGCCTGGACGGTCGGCGACGAGCCGTGCGTGTTCGTGGAATTCTCCAGGGGCAACGATTACTACGAGGATCACTAACGGCTCATGAGAAAGACTCGATGAGCGGAATATCCAGACGCCGGCATGGCTCGGTGTTCGGGCCGACAGCCGGGGACCGGGTGCGGTTGGCGGACACGGAGCTAATCATCGAGGTCGAGCGGGACCTGACGCTGGCGGGCGAGGAGGCGACTTTCGGGGGCGGCAAATCCATCCGGGAGGGGACGGCGACCCGCGCAGAGGGGGCGATGGACCTCATCGTGACGAACGCGCTGATCCTCGACCATTCGGGGATTTACAAGGCGGATGTCGGGGTGCGGGATGGGCGCATCGCGGGCATTGGCAAGGCTGGGAATCCTGACACGATGGATGGGGTGACGGTGGAGTCGAGGCTTCCACCGAGATCCTGGCTGGTGAAGGGAGGATCCTCACGGCTGGGGGGATAGATTCTCATATCCATTTCATATCGCCGCAGCAAGTGGATCCCGCCATAGCGTCCGGCATCACCACCATGATCGGGGGCGGCACCGGCCCCGCCACCGGCACGAACGCCACGACCTGCACCCCCGGCGTGGAACATCGCCCGCATGCTTCAGGCCGTCGAGAACCTCCCGACGAACTTCGGTTTCCTCGGCAAGGGAAACTCCTCCAATTCGGAGGCTCTACGCGAGCAAGTACACGCTGGGGCTTGCGGCCTGAAGCTGCACGAGGATTGGGGGACGACGCCGCAGGCCATAAGGACGTGTCTCGGCGTCGCGGACGAGATGGACACGCAGGTTGCGATCCACACTTACTATACCGAGGGCGCTGGCGGCGGGCATTCCCCTGACATCATCGCGCTCTGCGGCGAGCCGAACGTGCTGCCGACGTCGCCCTCATCGCCTGGGATGCCTTCGCTGCAGGGCGCGTGGCTCGCGGCGAGATGTTCGCATTCACCCGCCTCCGCAGCCGGACGGAGATACACAGAGACGGCATCCCGGAAGCGATTGACGGCCTCGACCTCCCCGGCGGTTCCGAGCCGTTCGGCGGCTACTCGTACACGGCTGCGGCCTACATCCTTGCCCCCGTAAACCTCGAATCCCTCGCCGATGACCTGCACCACCACCTTGATGGCTTGCCCGGCGTCCTCGCCTCGGCCAGCGCCCCTGCTCCGGGTCCGTGCGTGGTCCTCCGGGTCCTCGCAACCGGCGCGCCCGCGCTGTACCGTGCCCTGAACCTCGTCAGGGATGCTACCCGCTCGAACCTTGATCTTCCGGCTCCAGCGCGCACGGTCTCGTAAGTATCTGTAGAATTTCCGTCATGGATGTGGAGATCGGGGTTCGTGGTGAGCGGCACGTCGCGCCGGCGGTGGCGTGGGCTGTGTCGTTTGTCGTCTGCGGGGTGGGGGATGCTTTGCTGGGAAGGTGGGTATTGTTGCCGCTCTTCATCGCGGGTTTCTACGGAGGCATGATCGTCATAGACATCCTGACTTATCCGATGCTCTCTTTCTGGCGAACCTGGCTAAGGAGGCGTGGTCTGCGGGCGTGGTATCTAATCGAGGTCGCCGGGATGTGGGGCGGCACCACGCTCGCCCTCTTCCTGCTCGCCCCGTGGTGGCTCGGTTGGAGATGGGCCAGCGTGCCCGCATTGCAGGCCATCGGCGGCGTACTCCTCGTTATCTCGGTCGCGGTCGGGGCGTGGGCCTGCCTCAAGATGGGCTGGGCGCGGCTGCTCTTCGCCGGGGCGCTCTTCCCGCCGGGGGCCGGTGCGGAGGAGAACCGGGTTCCGCAACGGCTGGTGTTGGAAGGGCCATATCGTTACGTACGCAATCCTCTCTACGTCACGGACTTCCTCCTGATCCTGGGTACCGCGCTTCTATGCGGCAACTGGTTCCTCATCTCGCTCGCCGCCCTCTACCTCCTCCAACTCGCCCTCCAGCTCCCCCTCGAAGAGCGCGAGTTGCGCCGCCGCTTCGGGGCGCAGTACCGCCGCTACTGCCAACTCGTCCCCCGCTTCGTCCCCAGGCTCCGGCCCGTTCGGCAGCGGGACCTCGACGCCTGAACCCCGTGGTCGGATGGTCCCCAGAGCTGTCCGCACGCTTTCTGGAGCACCACGGGACCCTGCGGGGAGCGGTGCGGTACGCGCTCGTGGCCCGGCAGCTCGAAGAGCACCTGCCGGAACCTCCGGCCCGGGTCTGCGACGTTGGCGGCGGGAGTGGGC
>JACDGB010000440.1 GCA_013815485.1 Rubrobacter sp. | reverse complement strand
CCCGCTTCGGGCGGCTGCTCTCGGACCTCGGCATCCCGCACCCCCGGTTCGGGACTGCATTCACCGCCGACGAGGCGCGCCAAGTCGCACGAGAGCTTGGCTATCCCGTGGTCGTCCGGCCATCGTATGTGCTCGGCGGGCGGAGGATGGAGATCGCCTACAACGACGAAGACCTCGACCTGTACCTCAACACCGGCGCGGATACGAGTCCGGATCATCCAACCCTCGTGGACAAGTTCATGGAGGATTACGTCGAGGTTGACGTGGACGCCGTGTGCGATGGGGAGGACGTGTACGTCGGTGGGATCATGGAGCATATCGAGGAGGCTGGGGTGCATTCGGGGGACTCTTCGTGCGTGACGCCCCCCATAACCATCCACCGCGCGCTGTTGGAGCGGATCGAGGAGTATACGAGGCGTCTTGCGCTTGCCGTCGGCGTCGTTGGCCTGATGAACGTGCAGTTCGTGGTTCGCGGCGAGGACATCCTCGTGATCGAATGCAACCCTCGCGCCTCGCGCACCGTGCCGTTCATCTCCAAAGCGACTGGCGTCCCCCTGGCAAAGGTGGCGACCCGCGTTTTGCTCGGCGAGAAGCTCAGGGACATGCGGCTCGGGGCGTCCACCAACGGGCATTTCTCCGTCAAGGCGCCGGTCTTCCCGTTCGACCGCTTCGCGGACGTGGACCCGTTGCTCGGCCCGGAGATGCGTTCGACGGGGGAGGCGATGGGGATCGACCGCTCGTTCGGCGGCGCGTTCGCTAAGGCGTTGACCGCAGCCGGGCTGACGCTGCCGGTCTCTGGGAGGGTTTACATCTCCGTCTCCAACCGTGATAAGCGGGCGGTGGTCCTGATCGCACGCGCCTTCGCCGACCTCGGGTTCGAGCTGGCCGCGAGCGAGGGCACGGCTGAAGTCCTCAAGAACAATGGTCTTCCGGTCGCGGTAGTGCCCAAAATAGGGGAGCTTGGAGAAGATGTGCTTGGACTTATCGAAGAGGGTGGGGTGGACCTGATAGTCAACACGCCGTGGGGCCGCGGGGCGCGCACGGACGGATACCTGATCCGCCGCAAAGCTCTCATGCACGGCGTCCCCTGCATAACGACCCTCGCCGGTGCAGCCGCCGCCGTGCAGGGCATGGAATCCACCATCCGGGGCGGCATGCAACGAGTAAACCCCTTGCAGAAGCTACTCGGGGCGAAAGCGTGAAGTTTTATCCCGTGAAGGTCGAGGCCCGCGAGGAGATCGGCGGCTACACCCTGCTCCATTACCGTTGGGACGGCCCCGTGGAGCCGGGACAATTCGTCATGGCGCGGGTGGCCGGCTATCCAGTGACGTTCGACCCGTTCCTGGCTCGTCCATTCTCCTTCTACGACCACGACGGCGAGACGGCCAGCCTCCTGTTCGAGGTGCGTGGCCGGGGGACGGCATTGCTCGATGATGCACAGGACAAGATCGAAGTCACGGCTCCCCTGGGCCGAGGTTTTCGCGTGAACGGCGCGGGAGGACCGGTCGCCCTCCTCGGTGGCGGCATCGGAGTAGCTCCTCTCAAGGTCCTCAGCCGTCGCCTGGAAAGCATGAGTATTCCCTACGACGTGTTCCTCGGTTTCGCCGACGCCCGATATTCTGATGTCGCACGCGAGTTTCCCGGCGCGAGGGTGGCGACGGTGGACGGCTCGACGGGCGTCCGTGGGACGGTACTCGACGCCGCGCCGAACCTCGATCGCTACGCAGCGGTGTACGCTTGCGGCCCAAATCCTATGCTGGCGGCGGTGAAGCGCGCGGCGGGCGAGAACGCGACGTGCCAACTCTCCGTGGAGGAGAGGATGGGCTGCGGCAATGGTTCGTGCAATGGGTGCGTGGTGCCGGTGCGCGATGGCGGATACGTCCGCTCGTGCATCGAAGGCCCGGTCTTCGACGCCGAGGTTCTGGCTTGGTAGTGCGTGAGAAGACAACGCGGGAGAAGCTGGCGGTGGAACTGTGCGGCGTCGCGCTCGAAACTCCGCTCATGCCTGCCTCCGGGACGATGGCGAAGGAGGCTCTCGGCGAGGTAGCGGGAGTGTATGGTGCCATCTTGCCGAAGACCACGACCCCGAAGAAGCGGGCGGGCAATCCACCGCCACGCATCGCCGAGACACCGGCCGGGATGGTCAACTCCATCGGGCTTCAGAACCCCGGCGTCGAGAAGTTCCTCGAAGGGCTGGACGACTTTGATCTCGGGTTGCCAGTATTCGTGTCGGTGGCGGGGGATACGGTGGACGAGTTCGTCGCCCTCTGCGAGCGTCTGTCAGTGGATCCTCGAATCTCCGCCGTCGAACTCAACCTGTCCTGCCCGAACGTCGAGCACGGCGGCCTCACTTTCTGCGCGGGACCTGCCTCGGTGGAAGAGGCGATCCATGCTAGCCGCGCCGCATTCCCCGACAAACCTCTCTTCGCCAAGCTGACTAACGAAGGCGTAGTCGCCAACGCCGTCGCGGCGGAAAGG
>JACDGB010000439.1 GCA_013815485.1 Rubrobacter sp. | reverse complement strand
AGCTTCGCCTGCTCGAACTCCGAGTTGAAGTCCGAGACGGCCCGAAGGCCCTTTATGATGACCCTCGCGCCTTTGTCCCTGGCGAACTCCACCAACAACCCTTCCATGACCTCCACGGATACGTTGTCGAGGTCTCCTGTAACTTTCTCAATCAACCGCGCCCGGTCGGCGGGCAAGAGCATCGCGTCCTTGACGTGGTTGGCGCCCACCGCCACGACCACATGGTCGAACACGCCGGCGGCCCGACGGATCACATCGAGATGCCCGACGGTTACGGGGTCGAAGCTGCCTGGACACACCGCCACGTTCACTGTGAGATCAAATCTATCAAAGATGGTTACCACCGTGCCGCCGTAGCGGCGCATGACCCCTTTCTCGCCTCGCAAAACCTCCTCCGGAGCATCGCCCCGCTCAACAACCACCCGTCCATCGGGCGCAAGCAGGACGCCTAAACGCATCAAAACGCCCTCGGCCTCCGTGGCGGCGATTCTATATGGCGGGTCCAGCAATATCAAATTGAATTGTCGTCCATTCTCCCGCAGCCGCCCCACCGCGCGAGCGGCGTCTCCCCGCACGACTTCCGCCCGATCCTCCATTCCGGTTCGCCGCAAATTCTCCCGGATAGTGGTCGCCGCCTTGCCGTTCTTCTCCACGAAAGTGGCCCTTTCCATGCCCCGACTGAGGGCTTCGATACCCAAAGCGCCCGTGCCCGCGTACAGGTCGAGCACCGCGCCGCCATCGAAGAACTGGCCCAAAGCGTTGAACAGGCTCTCGCGTACTCGATCCGAGGTTGGACGGACGTCTTTTGGGACAGGGGCGAGCTTCGCGCCACGCGCCAAGCCGGAGATTATCCTCAATGGCGCATCTCTGGGCGAAGATGCCATGAGTCGTGTTTTTTCGATTGGCTACTCACCATTTCCCACTCACTCTCTGAAAAGCCATTCGATGTTCGCCCCGAGGAGATCCTTGACCTCGCGCCTGAGAGGGCGATGGGTCGGCTTTTTCAACGTCGGGTCGCCAGCCACCAGCGCGAAGGCTTCGCGGCGCGCCTCGACGAGAATATCTATGTCGCGGAGGAGTTTCGCCACCTTGAGGTCGGGCATCCCGCTCTGACGGCTCCCGAAGAGCGTGCCTTCGCCCCGGATCCGGAGGTCCACCTCAGATAGCTCGAAGCCGTCCTGATGCTCGCACAGCGCATCGAGGCGTTTGGCCGCGTCGTCGGTCTTCGGTTCGGCGATGAGGAAGCATTTCGGGGGATGGAGGCCGCGGCAGACCCGGCCCCGGAGCTGGTGGAGCTGTGAGAGCCCGAAGCGTTCCGCGCCTTCGATCACGATCGCGCTCGCGTTCGGCACATCCACCCCAACCTCGACCACGACCGTGGCAACGAGAACCTCTATCTCCCGAGATCGGAACGCCGCCATGACGCGCCGCTTCTCATCGGCCTTCATCCGGCCGTGCAAGAGTCCGACCTTTCGGTCTGGGAAGACATCCTCGGACAGCTCTTCGAAAAGCTCCTCCGCGGCTCGCACGTCTTCGAGTGCTTCAGACTCTTCGACGAGAGGGCAGATCACATACGCCTGCCGCCCCCCCTCCAACTCCTCCCGCACCGCCTCGTAGGCCGCGACCCGCCCCGAGAGATCCAGTAGACTCGTCTCGACCGGCTTGCGCCCCGGCGGAAGTTCGTCTATCACGGAGACTTCCAGGTCCCCATACAGCGTCAGGGAGAGCGTGCGCGGGATTGGCGTGGCCGTCATTACCAGCGTGTCGGGCATCGTTCCTTTCTCCCGGAATACCGTCCTCTGGGAGACTCCGAAGCGGTGCTGTTCATCAACCACGATCAGCGAGAGGTCTCGAAACTCGACGCCCTTCTGGATCAGGGCGTGCGTCCCGATGACCACGTCGGCCTCGCCAGCCGCCACGGCATCGAGCGCGGTTTTTCGTTCGGACGCGGAGAGCGAACCCGTGAGAAGAACAACCTTCACCGGCAGGTCGGCGAACGCGGAGGAGATCGAAAGGTAATGCTGCTCCGCCAGAACTTCGGTTGGGGCCATGAGCGCGCCCTGCCCACCAGACTCGACCGCCGAGAGGAGTCCCGCGACCGCCACGGCCGTCTTGCCGCTCCCGACGTCGCCCTGAACCAGCCGGCGCATCGGCTTTTCGAGGCGCATGTCGACGAGGACCTCCTCGATCACCCGCTCCTGAGCCCCGGTCAACCCGAACGGTAGACCTTTGAGGAACGGGTTGAGTAGCCGTCCGTCGCCCTCGTGACGACCGCCGAATTCCGTCTTCTCCAGGCGCATCTTGCGGGCAGCGAGACCGGTTTGAATAATGAATAGCTCGTGGAAGATCAGACGCCGCATCGCCGCTTTCAGCCGAGGCCGGTCAGTCGGGAAGTGGACTTCGTGGATGGAGTCGTGGAGGTTCGGGAGGTTCTGATTGAGGAGGATCTCCGCCGGCAGCGGATCGAGGATACGTCCAGCGG
>JACDGB010000094.1 GCA_013815485.1 Rubrobacter sp. | reverse complement strand
GGTCAAGACTGGCAACGGCTACCGGCAGAACATCTGGGGCGCCGCACCGGCGATGGGCCGCCGCACCCACGCCTACGAGGCGCGTGGGTCGGAGACCGGAGCAGGCATCGGCCGCCAGCCCGCATAGGTTAGTAATCCCAACGAAGAGCGGCGAGGGAGACGGGAGCGGGCCACGCGGCTCGCTCCCGCAGCATCTGAGACGGTGAGTTTTTCGAGAAGGAGTATTTTGTTCGAGAGCATCGAAGAGGTCAGGGAGAAGCTCGCGGAGCAGGATTACGTCAGCGACCGGCGGCTGGCGACGGTGGTTTACCTGGCGATGAAGCTAGACAAGCCGATCCTCGTAGAGGGTCCGGCTGGCGTCGGGAAGACCGAGCTTGCGAAGTCGCTTGCGGGGGCGACAGAACGGGCGCTCATACGTTTGCAGTGCTACGAGGGGCTGGACGAGGCCAAAGCGCTTTATGAGTGGGAGTATGGCAAGCAGCTACTTTACACGCAGGTTTTGCGGGAGAAGATCGGGGAGGTCCTCGGGCCGACGAAGAGTTTGCGCGAGGCGGCGGCGAAGCTGCGGGATCAGGAAGACGTCTTCTTCTCCGAGAACTTCCTCGTCGAGCGTCCGATCCTCCAGGCCATAACGTCGGAAGTGCCGCCCGTGCTGCTCCTGGACGAGATCGACCGGGCCGATGAGGAGTTCGAGGCGTTCTTGCTGGAGTTCTTGAGCGATTATCAGGTTTCGATACCAGAGATCGGGACGGTCAAGGCGGAGCATCCTCCGGTTGTCATCCTGACCTCGAACCGGACGAGGGAACTGAGCGAGGCCCTCAAGCGCCGCTGTCTGCATTTGCAGCTCGACTACCCGAACGCGGACGTGGAGCTGGAGATCGTGCGCCTCAAGGCGCCTGGCGTCGGAGAGGCGCTGGCGAAGGAGCTGGTGGAGACCATACAGGAGATAAGGACCCTGGACCTGCGCAAGTCGCCGAGCATCGGGGAGACGCTAGATTGGGCGCGTTCGCTGGTGGTGCTTGGCGCGCCGAGCCTGGACAAAGAGCTGATCGAGGAGACCTTGAGCGTAATCATCAAGTACGACCGCGACGCCGCGAAGGTGCTGGCTCACGTAAGAGGAGCCCCTGACAGCAAGGACCTCGGCCAGAAGGAGCCAACTGGCGAGAAGCCGCACGAGGGGATGTACGAGATGCACCGCTCTACTCACAAGCACACGCACTAGGACTAGATTCCCTGTGGTTCACGCCGCAACGAAGCTGTTGGACGACTTCCGGGCTCTTCCGAGCCGCGTCGAGCGTCCGCGAACATTCATGGAGATCGCCGACTACACTCGCTATGAGTACGTCTATAATAATCTACTCGCGTTCTACCTGGACCCAAGAGAGGCGCACGGGTTCGGAACCTTGATGCTCGATGCTCTAATGTCTTTTGGAAGAATCGCCGAAGCCGACAAAGTGATCGGCGGCGACATCTCTGTTGAGCAAGAGGTCCATACTGACAGGGGCAAGATTGACATTCTGATCACATCAGATGACCATGCCATTCTCATTGAGAATAAGATTTACGCGCGTGTGAGCAACCCGTTCGATGACTACGCTACCTATCTCGAACACATAGCTGATTGCCGTTCGAAGCACAAATTCCTTCTTACTCTCTACCCAAGCGGTGAAGGAAACGACTGGGGTTTTATGAACCTCACGCATGAGAAGTTTGTCGGACGAATACGCTCGCTTCTGGGCCACCACGTCTCCGGTGCGGATGCTCGACACCTGACGATGTTTCTGGATTTCCTGAACACGCTCGAAAATCTGAAAAAGGGAACCCGCATGAACAAAGAATTTATCGAGTTGCTGGCGCAACGGCAAGAGCAAGTCGAACACTTTCTCACCGACGTGGAAAAACTCAAAGTCGAGATGCGGGAGAAAGTGCGGAACCTCAAGAATCTCATCGACGTAGATAAACACCGCAACATTACGCAGTTGAAGCCCTGGCTAGATCCGAACGTCCCCTACTACGACTTGCCCTACGATATTCATGTATCCGAGGATTTAGTGGTCCAAGTTGAAACGAGCATATTCCCGAGAGGATGGCACATCTGGTTTTGGCCTAGTACCGGCGAATATTCAGAGTTAAAGGATCTGTTGCAGAGGTTAGGAATTCCATTCGAAGAGTACGAAGAAGATGGAGCCTTTGAGCATCCCGATACCTTCAAGCACAGGTACGACGAAAACCTGGATGGCATCAGTTCATTACTCCAAGACCTGATCGATAAGATCGCGACGAGCCGGCGAGGCAGGAAATGATTCTACCCTGGCCTGAGACATACCATAAGGTAATGCGCTGATGGACACCGTCATAAACGACTTCGTGCAGGTCTTGAGACGGCATCAGGTCAGGGTGTCGCCTGCCGAGAGCCTGGATGCCTTGCACGCGCTGGAGCAGACGGGACTGGGTGAGCGTGGGGTGGTGCGCGACACTTTGCGGACCACGCTGGTCAAGAACCTGGATGACATCGAGACTTTCGAGAGGCTTTTCGACCTGTACTTCAGTTTGCGGCCGACTGCGGAGAGGCCGTCGGCGAAGCTGGAGGTCCACGACCATGACCATGATCACGGTCAGCCGGCGAGCATGGAGTTCGGCGAGGATGCGGCCGGTGACGCGCCGGACTCCGAAGAGCACAGCCACGAGGATAGTGAGAACACCGACTTCCGCAAGTTTTTCGACGAGGAGCGGATGCGGCCCTCGGACGACATCCACGGCGAGGCGGACAAGATGCGTCTCTCGATGTTTTCGCAGGAGTTGATCCTGAACCGCAATCCCGGCGCCCTGGGCCAGGCCCTGCAGCGCATCACGCACCAGCTCAAGCTCCGCCGGGCCCGCAACATGTTCAACCCCGGCGACCTGGTGACGCACGGCGACGGCGGCCAGGAACTGCCGCTCGATGTCTCAGCCGCCGACCTACAAGGGTTGCTCGACCATTTGCACGACATGGAGGTAGACGAGGACCTCATCCGCCAACTCGAGGAGCAGAGCGAGGAGATCCTGCGCGGACTCCCCCAACTTATCGAGCAGATGGTCGAACGCCAGAAGAAGCTGGAAAAGAAACAGGACGACTCCGCCCTGATGCGCCGCTCACTGCGCAAGGTCTTCGAGTTCTCGCCCAGCGAACAACGCGAGACCGAAGCCGCCATCCGGCGCATTGCGCGTCAGATCCACGGCGCAAAGACCCGCCGCCTGAAACAGGATCGCACCGGACACATCAGCGTCCCCCATACCCTGCGCCGCAACGTCCGCTACGAAGGTATCCCCTTCAACCCCGTACTGCGACGCCACCACGAGAAACGCCCACGTGTCGTAATGTTATGCGACGTTAGCATGAGTACGCGGAACATGAGCCGGTTCTGGCTGCACATGGTGTATCAGATGCAGAGTTTGTTCTCGAAGGTGAGGACGTTCGTGTTCGTGGCGGAGATGGCGGAGGTCACGCAGTTCTTCGAGGATAGCAGCATGGACCGGGCGGTGGAGCAGGTCTTCTCGGGGCGCGTGTTGGACGCGGACGTGAACAGCGACTTCGGGAAGGCGGCGGAGCAGTTCAGGAATGAGTATCTGCCCGCGCTCAACCATCGGACGACGTTGGTAATCTTGGGTGATGGGCGCAACAACGGCAAGCCGGCCAACGTGGCGGCTCTGGAGGAGATCACACAGCACGTCAGGCAGACGGTTTGGATCACACCGGAGCCAAAATGGGGCTGGACTTTAGGCTCCTGCGACATGCCGCTCTACGAGCCACTATGCGACCGCGTCGATGTGGTCAGGAGCGTGGACCAGCTAGCTAGCGTCGCCGAAGATCTGGTGCGGAGCCGGGTGTGAAGTTGGATGGGAAGCAGGAAATACCGTTCACCGCCACCGAGCCGTACCGATTCTGTCCGGCGGATGGGACGAAGTTGGGGGAGCCGCGGGCGAGTGGCGGGGTAAGTTGTCCTTTGTGTGGGCGGTCGTGGTATAGAAATTCCTCTCCGGCGGTCGGGGCGGCCATTGTGGAGGGGGATCGGGTGCTCGTGACGGTGCGGGGCATCGAGCCGGAGAAGGGGAGGATGGACCTTCCGGGCGGGTTCGTGGAGGTTGGGGAGCCTCCTCGGGACGCGCTTGCGAGGGAGGCGCGAGAGGAGCTCGGCGTGGAGGTCGAGGTCGAGGAACGGCCGATGCTGCTCGCGGTCCATACTTATGGCGCGGATGGGGAGTATGTGCTCGCCATTGGCTTCCGGGCGCGCATCATCTCCGGCGAGCCAAGCCCGGCGGATGATGTGGCGGAGATACGCTGGGTTTCGGAGGATGAGATAGACGCCCTGGATTTCGCCTGGGAGCACGACCGGAGGATAGCTCGGCGGGCGCTCGGAGACGGATAGCCTCCAGCCCGGTGCCCAGGGTAGCGAGTTTTCTTTTCATTCATGAATGTTTCGGCCCTTGCGCCAAACATTGTCTTCTGCCAATAATTAGCATGTGGGAGCGAAGGGGCATTCGATGGACGCTTTACAGGAGCGCGGGATGCGCGTCACGCCACAGCGGGCGCACGTCTGGCGCGTGCTGTTGGAGTCCGGGGGGCACCTCTCGGCGGATGGCGTGTGGGAGGAGGTCAAAGGAGTGCTGCCGGGGCTGAAGCTCTCCACGGTCTACCGGGCTCTGGAGGCCCTGGGCGAGGCGGGGCTCGTGGTGGACAGCCGCCTGCCCGAGGGGCCGAGGATCTTCGAGGCCCATCCGGCGGCGCACCCACACCTAGTTTGCGAGTCCTGCGGCAGCATCTCCCACTTGGAGCCGGAGATGGATCTCCGGTTGCTGGAGGCGCTCAGGGCGAGCTCGACTGGCTTCGAGGTGCAGGAGTTGCATGTGGTGGCGAGGGGAACATGCGCGGCGTGCGCCGGGCAGGGGGAAAGCGAGGCAGAATCGTGAAGGTCAGGAGGAGGAGCGTATGAGCGCGATAGACGGTTGGTTAGAAGGATTCATGCACGGTTCGGCGGGCGTGGGAGTAATATTGCTGATCAGCCTCCTCTTGGGCCTCCGGCACGCGAGTGATCCCGACCACCTGGCGGCGGTCACGACCCTCATAGCCTCTGAAGAGGAGCACAAGCAGGCGCGCAAGGCTGGTTGGATGGGCTTTTGCTGGGGCCTGGGGCACGGCACGACGCTCGTGGTCTTGGGCCTGCCGCTGGTGCTCTTCAATCGTTTCCTCCCCGAGCGGGTGGGGCAGATTGCCGAGGTTGCCATAGGCGTAGTCATCGTGGCCCTCGCCGTGCGGCTGCTGCTGCGGTGGCGGCGCGGCGCCTTTCACGTCCACACCCACAACCACAACGAAGAGTCGGACCACCGCCACGTCCACTCGCACAAGGAGGATAAGTCTCACGAGCACGGCCACGCCACCCCCAACCGCGGACCCTTAGGAGCCTACGGGATAGGGCTCGTGCATGGCATCGGCGGCTCGGGGGGGCTCACACTGCTGTTGCTCTCGACCATCTCCAACCAGAGCGCGGCGGCGATCGCGCTGTTGATCTTCGCCGCCGGGACCGCCGTCTCCATGGCGATCCTCTCGACCGTCTTCGGCCTCGCCATCGCGAGCGGCCCGATAGCGAGAAACTTCGAGCGGGTGGCCCCGGTCCTGGGCGTCTTGAGCTTGGCCTTCGGAGCCTGGTACGCGCTTGGGGCACTGGGAATGATGGTGTACCCTTTCTAGGCAAGGGTAGATAAAGGGGAACCTTTTTGGAAAGGAGAACGAATGCCGAAATACGTCATCGAACGCGAGGTTCCGGGCGCGGGGGGCATGTCCGCCGAGGAGTTGCAGGCCCTCTCGCAGACCTCGTGCAACGTCCTCAACGACATGGGGCCGAGCATACAATGGGTCCAGAGCCAGGTGACCGACGATAAGATCTACTGCACCTACATCGCCCCGGACGAGCAGGCGATCCGGGACCACGCCGAACAGGGCGGCTTCCCCGCCAACCGCGTCTCAGCAGTCCGGGCCATCATAGACCCGACTACCGCCGAAGCGTAAAAAGGTTTCAGGCATCAGGTAAGAACGAAAAGCGCGGGGCGGATCTCCCTTCCCCCGCGCTTTCGGTTTCCGGATTTCAGCGGCCGGCTCGTTGTTGCTGATCGCTTCCGGCTAAAAACGGAAGGCTTCTCGAACGCCCACGGCCTGGATGCCGACTTCTCGTTATAGCGTTCACCGAGGGCAGCCTCCTCGATACCTTGATCAGAGGCTCTTTAGTGCCTCCTCTATGGAAGTATCGCCGGACAGGACTTCGAACGTCTTGCCAACGGTATTCCGGTTCTCCAACACGGCTACGAAGGTGGCCGCGACGTCCTGGCGTGGGATCTCCCCTCGTCTCCCGAGCGACTCAGCGGCGGTGATGAGACCGTTGCCCTCGTCGTCGGTGAGCCTGCCGGGACGGATTATGGTGTAGTCGAGGCTGCTCTCGCGCAGCCGCTCGTCGGCCCGGCCTTTGGCGGAGAGGTACGGACGCATCGCCTCCTCGCGAGCCTCGGGGTCGTCGGCACCCGTGGAAGAGAGGATCAGGTAGCGATTCACGCCGCGCCCCTCAGCGGCCTCGATCAGCTTCACCGCGCCGCCGTAGTCCATCGTCTCCTTGCGGGCCACGCCGCTCCCCGCGCCCGCTCCGGCAGCGAAGATTATAGCATCGCAACCCTCCACGGCTTCTCCGATGGCCCCGTCAGACTCCTCGTTCTCCAGGTCGCACAATACGGGCTCCGCGCCGTCGTCCCGGACGTTCTGCGTCTGCTCCTGCTTGCGTATCAGGCCCCTGACTTCGTGGCCCTCCTGCGTGAGGC
>JACDGB010000093.1 GCA_013815485.1 Rubrobacter sp. | reverse complement strand
TTGCAAAAGCCGGGCATAGACGGCTTTAATTAGTGGCTCCGCGGCGGCGCCACCGGAGATGAGGACTTGATCACCGGCCCCCGCCTGGACGGAATAATCCACCAACACCCGCGCCAGCTTCTCGAACCTCTTGTCTCTCACGAAACATACTCCTCTCCACGCAAACTTTCGGAGAGGTTACCACCCGTAAGCCGGAGAGAAGATCACCGTCCAGCCCAGGGCATGCGGACGTAGACCCAGGCGTTCTCGTATCTGCGGAGCCCCACATCACGGGCGACCCTCGGGGTGAGGTCCACGCCGGCGGGGTTCTGGACCTTGCGGCCAAACTCGTCCCGGCCCCGGTTGAAGTTGTTGAAGTAGGCGGCTTGCGCCTCGGGCTTGCCACGCCGCAGGCTCCTCCACATGTCCCGGTTCTTATGCCGGGCCCACCAGTTGTCGCGGGTGTTCCACGGCCCCACTTCCTTCACCTTCGCCCAGGCCCGTTTCCGGGAGTCCTCGGCCCGGATGCGGACCCTGTAGCCGCCCCGGATCTTGAGCTTGCGATGCGGCAAGGCTACCTCACGACGAGTGTAGCCCCGGTACTGAGTGGCGAAGACCCTGAAGGATTTGCCGCGCCTGGCCTTCGAGGTGCTCCGATAGACGCCGGGGTCTTCGTTGAACTCCTCGCGCTCCACCTGCCAGCGCGCGTCCACCCACGCCTCGATGTCCGGCCGGAGATCCGGCATCAGAATGCGCTTCACTTCTCCTTTCGTGCGGGCAACCGCAGCCCGAACCGACTCATCGAAGGAGGAGGCTTCGATCTTCTCGGCGATCCGGTCGCCCGGCAGCCCCCGGTTGGAACGGATGATCTCCTCGCTCGCGGAGAGGCTACCGGCCAGAGCCTCGTTCTCCCGCCGGACGGCGGCGAGGACAGCCTCCATCTCATCGTCATCCAGAGCAAACTCTCGCTGAAAATCCTCGACGTTCTCCGGGTCGGACAGGAGATAGGAGATCACCGGCTTCTCCGGGTCCGCATAGGCGGAGTATCGTTCCGCCTCCACCGCCACCGAGTCACCTGCGAGAACGAACCCAACCGCAAGCAGGGATCCCAGCGTCATCGCCGCCACCCTCCAGCGTCCATCCATACCTCTGGTTCGTAAAGAAGTTGCAAGGCGACGTATCATCCATCCCCGAAACGGTCTCACGGAGTCCCCCTCCTGGCCGCGCTTTGAAAATTCGCTCGTTGCGTGCGAAATGTTACACGGTCTCTGGTCCGCAGTCAAACGCCGGACGAAGCCTCACTCTTCAGTAGGCGCGGGCGAAGATGGCGGTTTTGCCCGGCTTGCCGGAGATGAGGTCCGTTCCATCCTCGCGCTCGAAGGGCAGCAGGCGGATGGTGGCCTTCGTGTCCTCTTTGATCTTCTGCTCCGTCTCCAGCGTCCCATCCCACGGAGCCACCACGAAACCTCGCTTCTCGGCGATGATCTCCTTGAACTCATCGTAGCTTCCGGCGTGCCGGGTGTTGGCGTCCCGAAACTCCGTCGCCTGTCGCATCATGTTGTCCTGTATCTCGCCGAGCAGGACCGTTAGCCTCTCCGGCAAGCCCCCGCGCCCGACGAATTCCTTCTCCCCGGTGTCCCGGCGCACGAGGACCGCCTGACTCTTCTCGATGTCTTTCGGGCCGATCTCCACGCGCACCGGGACGCCCCGAAGCTCATGCTCGTTGAACTTCCAGCCAGGCGAATGCTCCTCGTCAAGATCCAACTCGGCCCGGAGTCCAGCGGCCTTGAGTTCCGTATATAGTTTCTGGGCTTCGGTGCGGACTTCGGACTTGTTCTTGCCGCGCCAGATCGGCACGATCACCGCCTCCACTGGAGCGAGCTTCGGCGGTATCTTCAATCCCCGGTCGTCACCGTGAACGAGGATGAGCGCGCCAACGGCGCGGGTCGAGAAACCCCACGAGGTCTGGAAGGGATGCACCCGGTCCTGATTCTCGTCGAGGAAAGTAATGTCAAAGGCTTTGGAGAAGTTCTGGCCGAGGTCGTGGCTCGTAGCAGATTGGAGGGCGCGACCGTCGCCCATCAGAGCCTCGCAAGTGAAGGTCTCGACGGCCCCGGCGAACCTTTCGGAGGGGCTTTTCTGGCCGGTCAGGACGGGGATGGAGAGAGTCTCGGCGAAACAGTCGCGGTAGACGCCCAGCATCCGAAGCGTTTCCTCGCGGGCTTCCTCGGCGGTGGCGTGGACGGTATGACCCTCCTGCCAGAGGACCTCCGTTGTGCGCAGGAAGGGTCGGGTGACCTTCTCCCAGCGGACGAAGTTCGACCACTGGTTGACGAGCACCGGGAGGTCACGGTAGCTATGGATCCAACGCCGGTAAAACTCGCAGATGATCGTCTCCGATGTCGGGCGTACCGCGATGCGCTCCTCCAGCTCCTCTCTTCCCGCCGTCGTGACCCAAGCGACTTCGGGGTCGAAGCCCTCGACATGCTCCGCCTCCTTCTTCAGATAGCTCTCGGGTATGAACAGAGGGAAGTATGCGTTGACGTGGCCGGTCGCCTTGAAGCGGTCATCGAGGTCGCGTTGGATGCGCTCCCAGATCGCAAACCCGTAAGGCCGGATGGCAAACGTCCCCCGCACCGGCCCGTAATCCGCAAGCTTCGCCATTCTGACAAGCTGCAAGTACCACTTACTCGAGTCCTCGCTCTTCTTTGTAAGCTTCTCGACCGCCTCGGTCATGCGGACGCTCCTCTCATAATGCAATTCCTCTACCCGATCAAGTATAGCGGCCCGCGACTATAGCACCGCTCTACCAGACGGTTTCGACCGGATAACGTGAGATCTCCGGGTCCGCGCTGACCAGCGGCAGGCCTTCGACATTGGCCTGAGCCACGAGTAGGCGATCAAAGGGGTCCCGATGATGGTCCGGCAAGGCGTGGACGTGAAAGACGTGCCTCAAGTGTATCGGCAGGACTTCTACATCGTTCCGGGATAGCTGCTCGGTCACGAACTTATCTGGCTCATCGGGCAGCTCCAGCTTCCTCATGCCGGCTTTTATGACGATCTCCCATCCACTAACCACGCTGAAGAACACTTCGTTGCGCTCATCGGTGATGACCTCCCGAGCGGTCTCCGATAGCTTTGAACTCTCCGAGATCCACCACAGAAATGTGTGAGTATCGAGCAGTACCCGCACTACTCGAAGAACTTCTGCAACTCTGGCGGCAATGGAGCGTCGAAGTCCTCCGCTATCCATATCTGCCCGCGAGCACTCCCCGGCACGCGCCTCTTGGGCTTCTCGGAGAAGGCGACCAACCGCGCCACCGGCTTGCCAGCCTTTGCGATAATGACCTCCTCCCCCAACCGTACCTGCTCCAATAACCGCGATAGATGCGTCTTCGCCTCGTGGATGTTGACCGTCTTCGTCAAAACCTGCTCCGATCCCCGCGTCTCGTGGAGTTATTATAGACTAAGCGGTGGACTAACCCCTTATCGGGTCACGGGCTCTGCCACGGAGTCGAGATGGCTTTGCAGCCGCTCGATGTACGGGCGTTGCTCCTCCGGGTCAACGAAACTCTGGTGCCGCACGCGAGCCTTGTCAGTGCTCATCGAGTTACCCCCTGGTCCCGGCGGGTTCCAGTCTCTCCTTGCCGAGATACGATACCAGCGCATCCGGGACTTTCACGGAGCCATCCTCTTGTTGGTAGACCTCGATCAAGGCTATAAGGGCGCGGCTCATGGCGAGTGCCGTGCCGTTGAGGGTGTGGAGGAGTTGCGGGCGTCCGCCTTCGGGACGGTAGCGTATCTTCAGACGCCTCGCCTGGTAGTCGGTGGTGTTCGAGGTGCTGGTGACCTCGCCGAACTCGCCGTTCTGGCCCCGGCCTGGCATCCAGGCTTCCAGGTCGTACTTGCGGTAGGCCGCGCCGCCGAGGTCGCCGGTGCAGATGTCTACTACGCGGTACGGCAGGCCGAGGCCCTGAAAGATGCGCTCCTCTATTTCGACCATCTCGGCGTGGATCCCCTCCGATTGCTCCGGAGTCGTGAAGGCGAACATCTCGACTTTCGTGAACTGGTGGACCCGGTACAGCCCGCGGCTGGCGCGTCCGTGAGAGCCAGCCTCGGTTCGGAAGCAGTGCGAGATGCCAGCGTATCGCAGCGGCAATTGGTCCGCGTCCAAGATCTCATCCGCCAATTGTCCGGCCAGTGTGATCTCGGCGGTTGCGATCAAAGATAGGTCCGAGTCCGCGACAGAGTAGATCTGGGTCTCCGGCCCCCTCGGGATGAAGCCCGTCCCCACCAGCGCCTCGTCCCGCGCCAGGTCCGGCGTGATGGTCGGCTCGTAGCCACGCTCCATGATGACATCGAGCACGTAGCGCGTGAGAGCCATCTCCAAAAGCACCGCGTCGCCGCGCAGGAAATAGAACTTGCTCCCCGTCACCTTCGCGCCCGCGTCGAAATCTATTATTCCAAGTTTCTCGCCAAGCTCGACGTGGTCCTTCGGCTCGAAGTCGAAAGACGGGATATCGCCCCATCGACGGATCTCGACGTTCTCGGTGTCGTCCTTGCCGATGGGCGAGTCCGGGTGGGTGACGTTGGGGATCTTCAGTTGCTCGTCGCGCAGCCGATCCTCTGTCTGCCGAAGCTCCGCCTCCAACTCCGGGATGCGATCCTTCATCCCCCGCGAACCCTCGATAAGTCTCTGCCGGGCCTCCGTGTCACGCTCCTGGCCGATGCTCTTCGCCATCCGATTTTGCTCCTGACGGAGATCATTCAACTCCTGAATGAGGGCCGAGCGCCGATCCGCCAGTTCCACGACGAGACTCACGTCGGCCTCGACACCCCGGTTCTCGCAGTTCTTCTGAACGGCTTCGGCGTTCTCGCGGATGTATTTCAGATCTAGCAAGATGTCTCCCGGTTATAGGTTTCAGGTGACAGGCATCAGCCTCTTGCCACGCAGCTTATACTAGCCTGCCAGTTCTTCCAGTGCCCGCTCTTCTTCGCTGATTCGCACGGAAAGGAACGCAGCATTCAGCACCGTGAAGACGAGAGCCGTGACCCATGCGCCGAAGATCAACGGCAATGCAAGCACCTCCACCGCGACAACCACGTAGTTCGGGTGCGGGAAGTATCTGTACGGGCCGCGCCAAACGAGCTTCCTTTCGGGAACAACCAGTATCCTCACGTTCCAGTTCTCGCCCAAAGAGAAGATCGCCCAGTATCGCAACGGCTGGACGATCAGAAACAGGATCAGCGGAACCGGCCACCAGAAAGGAAAAACCGGGCCACGCAACAACCCTTCCACGAGCGTCGAGATCAGCCATAGAGCATGAATCCCGACCATGAAAGGATAATGTCCCGCGCCACGCTCAACCGCGCCTTTCGCGCGCAGCCGACGCTCGTTCCGGCGGGAATAGCGAAGCTCGAAGAGCCGCTGAACGCCAACGAGGACGACAGCCGAGACGAGAAGAATAGCGTTCAGCAAAAGCTCCCGGCGTTACGAGAGCAAACTCTGAAATCTAACACCTGAACAACACATGCTCCGCCGAGAAGCCAGGCCCCATCGCTGAAAGAACACCGAGGTCACCGGGCGCGAATTCCGCGCTCTCCAGGAAACGCTCCAGGATAAAGAGCGCCGTGACGCTGGACATATTTCCATAGTCGCGCAGCACGCCGCGGGAGAACGTGAGGCCCCCGCGCTCCAGGCCGAGCACGTCCTCGAAGGCATCGAGAACCTTCGCTCCGCCTGGATGCAACACGAAGTGACGAAGCTCCTCGAAGTCGAGTCCCAGAGAATCGCAGGCCATTATGAGGTCGTCGCGCAGCCGTTCGCGCACGATCGCCGGAACGGACTTCGAGAGCTGCACTTTGAGGCCGGTCTCCACGATCTCCCACCCCATCACATCCTCGGTATCGGGCCAGGTCGTGCTGTGGCTGCCGAGAATCTCAGGGCCGCTTTCAGCGGTCTGGCCGAGCAGCACGGCGGCGGCGCCATCGGCGAAGAGGCTGGTGGAGACGAGGTTGCTCTTGGAGCGGTCACCACGCTGGAAGGTAAGGCCGGATAGTTCCACGCCTACGAGCAGCACGGTTTGATCCGGATACAGCCTCGCATACTCCGAGGCGCGGGCAAGACCAGCCGCCCCAGCCGCGCAACCGAGGCCCCAGATGGGGACGCGGCGCGTGTGCTCCGAGAGTCCGAGGCGGAAGATGAGCTTCGAGTCCAGCGACGGCGTAGCGAGCCCGGTAGTCGAGACGAAGAAGATCGCGCCCACGTCCCCCGGATCGGCACCCGCCCGGTCCATCGCCCGCCGCGCCGCCTTCTCCGAAAGGTTCAGCGCGTGCTCGATATATAGGCCGTTCTTCTCAGGGAAAGTATGATCCTCCGAAAACCACTCCAGCGGGACGCAGAAATATCGGCTCTCGACGTGTACGTTGTCGAAGATCGGGGTGAGCCGGTCCAGGTCAGGGAAAGCATCTGAGAACATGCCCCGCGCGAACTCCTTGACATCTTCCTGCCCGATTCGATACGGCGGCAGAGCGGTCGCCACGGAGAGGACCCTCGGGTTCATCAACGGTCCTCCGGGTCCCGTTCCGGGGTGGAGCAGGCGTTGCGGAACACGTACTGCGAGAGGCGTTTGCGCTGCCGACTCGACCAGTCAATGGTCGGGCGACGCTGTCCCTCTGGCACGTACCCGAGCCGGTAAACCGCCATCAATTCCAGGTCTTCCGGGACTTCGAGGAGGTTGCATATCCTCTGCCAGTTCTCGGGGATCTCCATCGGCGTCGAGACGAACTGGATGCCCATGCCGATCTCCGCCGTCGTCAGCCAGATGTTCTCGACCGCCGCCCCCATCCCGAACACGGAGTAGA
>JACDGB010000438.1 GCA_013815485.1 Rubrobacter sp. | reverse complement strand
GCTGATGGAGGGATACGTGGACGAGGAGGGAGGGATCGTAAGCCGGGAGAGGGCCGAGCCGGAGGACGACTCCGAGACGCAGCCGGGCGAGGACGAGAGCCTTCACGACCCGCGGATTCTTCTCGGTACCCAAGAGACCGGGGAAATCTCGCAACGGACGCAGCAAATCGGTGGAGAACAGCGGCAGGCCGAGGGCCAGGACTCACAGGACCTGGATCAGCGGGTCCGGTGGCAGACCGTAGATGGCGCCCGGGACTTCCACGGTGGGCCGATGAAGCAGATTGAGGGCCGGCTGCAAAGCGACCGCGCCCAACTGGAGAGCCTGGCGGGGCGGATCCAGGAGATGATCGCCGCTTACTCGACCGTGAAAAATTCGCTCGATGAGGCGGCCCAGGACCTGGGAGCGACGGACGCGGTGAGCCAAGCCGCCCAGCAATCACGAGAGGCTGCGGACGAGCAGCAGACCGCGCAGGGGGAGACCGAGCAGGCCGAACAGGACGCGCCGGAGACGCGGGAAACCGCTGACGAGTCTGGAGAGGTCATCGGGGCCACCCCCGATGACTCCGGCAATCCGGCGCAAGAGGACGCGGCGGGCGCGGTCGAAGGCGTCCGCCGGCAAGACCGCAGTGACCAGCGAGAAGCCCGGGAGCCGGACTCCTCCCGAGAGGGAGTGTCAGAATACGCGCCCGTCACGCGCACGGAAAACGCCGAAGACGAGGAAACGACGACGTCATCTGGGGGGGACGGATCTCGCGAGCGTCCCGACGATGCGCTTCCAGAGCGAGAGTACGGCGGCTACGCGGCGGATCGGAACGAGCAAACCGCCGGGGAAGAACCGGACGTGCTGCTGGACGTGCCGGTGCTCAACGTTGACGAGATCAACCTGGGTCTGGACGAGTTCAGGGCTCATGTGTCGCTCCGGACGGAGGGCCCCGGCGAGGGCGTCGGCCAGGCGGTCGAAAGCTCCGCTTCGGGCAGCCAGCTGCTCGGGAAGAGCATAAACGACGCGGGTCAGACCACGCGGCGCGCCGTGGACGAGTCCGGCGACATCGTGGAGTCTACCCTGAACGAATCGGGCGAGGTAGTGGCAGAAGAGATAACGACCAACGTGGCGTACCTTCCCACCGAGGAAGAATACGTAGACGATGAAGGACGAATCGTCAGCTGGGCGAGGGACGAATCGGGCAAGCTCGTGGAGCGTTTGCTCGACGACGAGGGAAGCCTGACCGGCGTCCGCGTCGTCGGAGAGGACTAGACGGACGCGGGACCGGACGGCATGAAGAGAGGAACCCGGCGACGGAGAGCAACCCAGGCAGGCGCCAGGCGCGGGCCGCGTCACGGTCAAGGACATGACCAGCGCCACGAACCAGTAATCAACTACAGCCGGGCCACCGGCAGCCTGAGATGCTCCACCAGCAGGCTCTCTTCCGGCACCCACACGGTCGAAATAGAGGCCACCGCGGATGGAGGGCGCAAGACGGCCAGGAAGAGTTGGACTTTCACCGTAAAGCGATAGGGGCCGGAAAAGAGAGGCCGGTTCGGGCGCGAGACGCGCTGGCAAAGACAAACGAGATGTCACCGGAGTCGCCGAGAGTTGGTGGCGCCGTCTCTCAGGAAACGGAGTCGGTATCGATCCCCCTGCGCGTCAACTCCCCTTCCAGGGAGAAGCATTCATCCAAAATCGTGTGCTGAAGTTTGTCTAGAGGAGGAACAGAAGCGATGTCGCCCAACTGCCACAACTTGCGGAACTGACCCAAGAGCATATCCTGCGCTTCCTGCCTGGAGGTCTTGTAGTTCCGTATCAATTCTTCATCACTCATATCTTTGTAATCGATCATGTCTCCATCTCCTCCCAACGCAAGAGTCACCTAAACTTCCCGCTAATATTAGACGCTCATCCTCGCGTACACCAAACTTCGGCAGTAGTGCGCGTACACAAAGGCATTGACCGTGGATTTCCCCTCTACCACCGCCGGTACCCTCGGTGATCTCGGAGTTGGAAGGACAAACATCCCCCTCTCTAGTCGAAGCTCCAGCCGGAGCCTGTCCAGCTCCCTGCTGACCTGTTTGGAAAAGGTTGAACGTGATGCCCACCCGTGCTGGCTGCTCCTCCCGAAGGAGATGGGACCTTCGCCGGCGGGAAAAGGCGAGTCTGGTTCCCGGTCTACCCCACCCGGCCCATGAGGCTCCGAGGAAATTCGTTCTACGCCGGAGGCTACGGGGTCCTCGCCCAGGATGGACCCCATGAGGTCTTCCGGCACTTTTTTCTCTTGCCCATGCCTTCGCTCACCCTTTTCGCGAGCCGCTGTGCCAGGCGGGCCCTTCACCGCCCTCTGGTCTTCGCGTGGTGGACAATGCGCCCGTCACCACCGCAACCTTGCCATCCAGCTTCGCCATGTTGGAACCTTCCTGTTAGCTCACGGCGCGTACTTACCCCGATGTGCTGGGAGAATATTCTCCTCGCGGCGGTTGTTCGACCGTTAATTGCAGGTAGGCGAGG
>JACDGB010000092.1 GCA_013815485.1 Rubrobacter sp. | reverse complement strand
GCGAGTAGCTGGGGTGCTGAATGAGAGATTTTAGAGAACTGAAGGTCTGGTGGAAGGGACATCAACTTACGTTGGAAATCTACGAGGCTACCGCCGGACTTCCCAGGCAGGAGACGCACGGATTGACGGCGCAACTTCGGCGCTCTTGTGCTTCGATACCGACCAACGTAGCTGAAGGTCGCGGCAGGAGCGACGATGCGAAGCTGGCCCGGTTCATGCAAACCGCAATGGGCTCCGCCAGCGAATTAGAATATCGTCTGCTCCAGAGTCACAGAAACCTTTCCGGGAGTACGATAGAAGTAGAGCGCGTGTTATCCACTTTCATGAACAAACTACGTTCGAGTTGACAAGCAGCCGACCGAAGGGAGGCCACGCACATGGACATACTCGTCAAGGGACGCAACATCTCGGTCACGGAGGCGCTGGAGCGGTATGCTCTTGAGAAGGTCGAGAGGGTCCGCAGGTTCTTCGACGACGAGAAGAGCGTCTCGCGGGCCGAGGTCGAGCTTACCCATGAACGCAACCCTTCCATCTCCGAGTGCGACGTGGCCGAGACGACCCTGTTCATAAACGGCACGGTCCTCAAGGCGCGGGAGGCTTCGCCTGATATGTACGCTTCCATTGATCTCATGTCGGACAAGCTGGAGCGGCAAGTGAGGCGTTACCGGGGGCGTCAAATAGACCGCTGGCACGGCCAGATGAAGAACAACGCTCCCGAGGCGCCGCAGCCCTTCATGGTCGAGGAGGAAGGGGAGATAGAGGACCGCATCGTGCGGACCAAGCAGTTCCAGATGAAGCCGATGAGTGCGGGGGAGGCGGCCCTTCAGATGGAGCTCCTCGACCACGACTTCTACGTCTTCACCAGCGCTGATACCGGCTCCATAAATGTGGTATACCGGCGGCGGGACGGTAATTATGGGCTCATAGAGCCCGCACGGTAGCGAGTCATGGAGTAGTCGCGCAACCTGGCGAGTCGGCCACACACGAGGTAAGGGATCTTGTCTAACCTGCTTACGAAGATATTGAAGATGGGGGAGGGCCGCAAGCTCAAGGTCCTCCAGAAGACCGTCGAGTCGGTCACGGCTCTGGAACCCGAAATCGAGAAGCTCTCCGACGAAGCCCTCCGGGCCAAGACAGGCGAGTTCCGCGAAAGGCTCGGAAAGGGAGAGACCCTCGACGATATTCTGCCCGAAGCATTCGCCGTGGTGCGGGAGGTATCTCGCCGCACTTTGGGGATGCGGCCTTTTGACGTGCAGGTCATGGGCGGCATCGTGTTGCATCAGGGTAAGATCTCCGAGATGAAGACCGGCGAAGGCAAGACGCTCGCCGCCACGATGCCCGTGTACCTGAATGCTCTCTCTGGCAAGGGTGCCCACGTCGTCACCGTGAACGACTACCTCGCCCGCCGCGACGCGCAGTGGATGGGCGAGGTATACGACTTTCTCGGCCTCACCGTGGGACTCGTGCAGGACGGGATGGACTTCGATGAGCGCAAGAAAGCCTACGGCTCGGATATCACGTATGGCACCAATGCCCAGTTCGGCTTCGATTACCTGCGCGACAACATAGCCACCTCCACGGAACATCTCGTGCAGCCCCACCTCAACTACGCTATCGTGGACGAGGTTGACTCCATCCTCATAGACGAGGCACGGACGCCGCTCATAATCTCCGGGATGCCAGAGAGCGCCGCCGACACCTACTATCGCTTCGCCGACATCATCCCGCGCCTCAAGGCCGGCGAGGACTTCGAAGTGGAGGAGAAGAAACGCCAGGTCGCCCCGACCGAGGCTGGCGTCGAGAAGGTCGAGAAGGCACTTGGCATGGAGAACCTCTACGACGACGTGAACAGCAACCTCGTCAATCACCTGAATCAGGCGCTCAGGGCGCATACGATATATCACAAGGACGTGGAGTATCTGGTGCGCGATGGGCAGGTCTTCATCGTGGACGAGTTCACGGGGCGCGTGCTTGAGGGCCGACGTTACTCCGAGGGGCTGCATCAGGCGATAGAGGCCAAAGAGGGAGTGCAGATTCGGGAGGAGAACCAGACGGTCGCCACGATCACGATCCAGAATTACTTCCGCCAGTACGACAAGCTGGCTGGCATGACGGGCACGGCTGCGACCGAGGCCGACGAGTTCATGCACATCTATAAGATGGAGGTCGTCTCCGTCCCGACGCACATGCCGATGGTTCGGGACGATTGGGACGACGTTGTCTACAAGAGCCAGAAGAGCAAGTACGACTCCGTGGTCGAGGACATCGCAGAGCGTCACAAGGAGGGTCAGCCGGTCCTCGTTGGCACGGTCTCGGTGGAGGTCTCGGAGCATATCTCGGCGATGCTCAAGCGGCGGGGCGTCCCGCACAATGTTCTGAACGCCAAGCAGCACGAGCGCGAGGCCGAGACCATCCTCGAAGCTGGCGAGCGGGGCGCGGTGACCATCGCTACCAACATGGCCGGGCGTGGGACGGACATCAAGCTGGGCGAGGGCGTTTCGGAGGTTGGCGGTCTGTACGTGCTCGGGACCGGGCGGCACGAGTCACGGCGCATAGACAATCAGCTTCGGGGGCGTTCGGGGCGGCAGGGGGACCCTGGTGAATCGCGGTTCTATCTCTCGTTCGAGGATGATCTGCTGCGGCGTTTCGGCGGGCAGCGGATGCAGAGCGTCATTGAGCGCATCGGGCTCGAGGAGGACGTGCCCATCGAGGCGGGCATGATCTCCGGTTCCGTCAGGCGCGCTCAGGAACAAGTCGAGAGCCAGAACTTCCAAATCCGTAAACGCATTCTCGAATACGACGACGTGCTCAACAAGCAGCGCGAGGTGATCTACTCGATAAGACGCGACATCTTGATGGGCGAGAACGTGGATACGGAGTCTTACGCGGAAGAGGTTCTCTCCGAAGTGGTCGCCAGCCACGCCTCGGACGCCGTCTACCCGGAGGACTGGGACCTCGACACGCTTTCCACGGAACTCAACCGCTTCTACCCGACGCGGTTAGATTTCCACTCCCTCGACATCGAAGACCTGACGAGCGCGGACATCTCCGCGATGGTCCTCGAAGACGCCAGGCAGCGCCTCGCGGAGCGCAAGGCGGAGTGGGAGGCGCGCACCACGGAGCTGGAGCGGCGCAACCTCGTGCGTACCGACGGCCTGACTTCTTTCGAGGAGGCCGAGCGTCGGACGCTGCTTTCCATCGTGGACCAGCGTTGGCGGGAGCATCTCTACGACATGGAGTATCTGCGCGAGGGCATCGGGTGGCGCGGGCTTTCGCAGAGGGACCCACTCGTCGAGTACAAGCGCGAGGGCTTCGACATCTTCCAGGAGATGGAGCGGGGTCTCAAAGAAGATTACGTCACCTATATCTACCGCATAGAGAACTTCCAGGTCCGCGACGAGCCGGAGATGCAGCAGTTCTCGTACAGCGGCGGCGAGGACCCTAGCTCGCAGCCGAGCGAGCGCCCGAATACCCCGCGTCAGGCGAGCAACAAGGTCGGACGCAACGATCCTTGCCCGTGCGGATCGGGCCAGAAGTACAAGAAGTGCGGCTTTCTGGACACGCCCGAGCACAAACGCTTCATGGCCGAGGGCGGCGGTCCAGAGGCTCAGGTAGGCTAGTGACGGAACCACGGGAGAAAGCATCGGGGTTGGAGGGGCGTTTCGCGGAACTCGAGGCGTTCTTCGGCGTGGAATCGTTGCGCGAGGAATCTCAGCGGCTCTCGGGGGAGATGAACCAGCCTGGCTTCTGGGAGGATCCAGACCAAGCGAAGCAGGTCTCGGCGCGGTTCTCGCGGGTCGAGGACCGGTTGAAGTTGATGGAAGATTTGCGCGGGCGGCTCTCGGATTCGGGGGAGTTGCTGGAATTGGCGGAGGGTGACGCGGCCTTGATCTCCGAGGTCACGGTGGAGTTGGACCGGGTGGAGCGGGTGCTGGAGGAACAAGAGGTGGCCCGGATGTTCTCCGGCGAGTACGACGATGGTGACGCCATCCTCAATATCAACCCAGGCGAGGGCGGGGTTGACTCTCAGGACTGGGCCGAGATGCTCGCTCGGATGTACCGGCGATGGGCGGAACGCCGCGGCTTCGACCTGAACGTCATCGAGTACACCGAGGGTGACGAGGCCGGCATCAAGAGCGCCACGTTCAGCGTCGGCGGGGAACACGCCTTCGGGTTGTTGTCGGCGGAGCGGGGGGTTCATCGGCTGGTCCGCATTAGCCCGTTCGATGCGCGGGGCCGGCGGCACACCAGCTTCGCCTCGGTCGCGGTTGCCCCGGTCGTGGATGATGCGGTCGAGGTCGAGGTCGAGGAGAAGGAACTCAAGATAGATACGTACCGGGCTTCGGGGGCTGGCGGGCAGCACGTCAACAAGACCGATTCTGCGGTCAGGATCACGCACCTGCCGACGGGGATCGTGGTTCAGTGCCAGAACGAGCGCAGCCAGCATCAGAACCGGGAGGTTGCGATGAAGGTCTTGCGGTCGAGGCTCTTCGAGCTGGAGCGCGAGAAGCGGGAGCAGGAGATCGCCGTCCAGAGCGGCGTGAAGGCCGACGTGGGCTTCGGGTCCCAGATCCGCTCCTACGTCCTCCAACCGTACAAGCTGGTCAAGGATCTGCGCACCTCCGAGGAGACCGGCAACATAGACCGCGTCCTCGATGGCGACATCGACGCCCTCATCTACGCATACCTGAAGAGCCGGGCCGTCGCCTAAAGCATTGCGGAGACTGCTCTCCGTCGGGCTCGTCGGGCTCGTGAGCCTGGCGCTCCTCGTTGGGATCGTCGCTCTGATCGGCGCGTACACTTTCTTGCCGCGCATCCTGGAGGCCAATGTCGCCGACGATGTACGGGACGATCTGAGGCTCGCGGAGGCCCCTGATGTCCGCTTGGAGAGCGATCCGCAACCGGCTATGCTCGCGGGGGAATTCTCTGACGGTCGCGTCTCGCTGCGGGATGAGGAACTGGGCGGCGTGCGGGCCGAGAGCGCGACCGTTGACCTCGAACCGTTCGACGTGGACGTGTGGCGGAGCGTGCGCCGGGGTGAGATGGTGGGCGAGGAGCCACTCCGCGGGAGGCTGCGAGTCGCGGTATCGGAAGAGGAGATCTCACGTCTTGCGAGCGAGAACGCCGATGTGCCCGTGAGCGGCATCGAGTTGCAGCGGGATCGGGTGGTCGCGCTTTCCTCTGTCCCGGTGTTCGGAGTCGAGGTTCCGGTCTCGGTGGCCGGGAGTCTGGACCTCCGGGACGGGAGCCTCGTGTACGAGCCTGGAGGATTGGAGGCGGCTGGGTTCCCGGTGCCGGACGAGTTGGCGGATCAACTGCTTTCTGGAGCCGGGTTCGTCTATTCGCTCGAAGAGTTGCCTGATGGCGTGACGCTCACGGATGTAGAAGTCGAGGAGGGGCGTCTGGCGTTGATTGGCGAGGTGGACGGCATCCCGCTCGGGGCCGCCGGTTGATATCGGGTCGCTTTGTTGCTATCTTCCGCGATGATCGGCGAGGGAGTGGGAGGAGCCTCGCCACGAAAGCCATGTATAAGTCCTCGCGGATCGCGTCTGGAGCGTGCTCATGATCCGATTCGACAACGTCACAAAACTCTATGGCAACGACACGGTCGCGCTGGAGCGGGTGAACCTGCAAATCGATCCCGGCGAGTTCGTGTTCCTGGTCGGGGCGAGTGGCTCGGGGAAGTCCACTCTGGTGCGCCTGATCCTGAAGGAAATGGAACCCTCGCGCGGAGCCATCTACGTCAAGGGCAAACGGCTATCCGCGATCCCGCGCCGTCGCGTCCCGCATTTGCGGCGGGACATCGGGTGCGTCTTTCAAGACTTCAAGCTTCTGCCGAACAAGACCGCAGCCGAGAACGTCGCCTACGCGATGAAGGTCACCGGCCAGAAGCGTCGCGCAATCCGCACGAAGGTGCCCCAGATCCTGGACCTTGTCGGACTCTCCGAACGGATGGACAAGAAGCCGCGCGAGCTATCCGGTGGAGAGCAGCAGCGCGTCTCCGTGGCGCGGGCCTTCGTTTCCCAGCCGCCGATCCTCATAGCCGACGAGCCCACCGGCAACCTCGACCCGGATACGAGCGTGGGCATAATGCAGCTACTGGATAGGATCCAGCGCATCGGCACCACCGTCGTAGTCGCCACCCACGACCGGGAGATGGTGGACGTGATGCGAAAGCGGGTGGTGGCCCTGGATAATGGCCGCGTCGTCCGCGACCGGGTGAAGGGGGCATACGCCGATGAGGTTTAACTGGGTATTCTTCCTGAAAGAGGCACTGACGAATATCCGCCTGAACCTGCTTATGAGCGTCACGGCGGTGACCACGACCTTCGTTTGCATACTGGTCCTGGGGATGGCGCTTCTCGTCAGCGGGCACGTCGAGGGCATCGTCGGGTCCGTGCGCCAGGACGTGAGCGTCGAGGCGTTCTTCGCCCCGGATGCCACGCAGGAGCGGATAGATGAAGTCCGCGCCGAGGTCGAAGGCTATCCTGAGGTCTCCGAGGTCACGTATATCTCCCAGGAGCAGGCGCTTTCGGACTTCAAGCAGACCTTCGAGGACAACCCGGAGATCTACCAGGATCTCGGGAGCGACGTTCTGCCAGCTTCCCTGGCGATAGACCTCGAAAACCCCTCCGCCGCCGAGGAGGTCGCCGCGAAGCTCGGGGAGGCGGGGTTCTCGGACAGTAACCTTAGCTATCCGCAACAGACCATCGAGCGTCTCAACTCGGTCACCTCGTACATGGTTTGGGGTCTGCGGGCGGCGACGGCTTTGTTCCTGATCTCCAGCATACTCCTGATCTCCAATGGCATTCGGGTTTCGATCTTCGCCCGCCGTCAGGAGATCGAGGTGATGAAACTCGTCGGAGCCTCTGATGGCTTCGTGCGGACGCCGTTCGTG
>JACDGB010000003.1 GCA_013815485.1 Rubrobacter sp. | reverse complement strand
CTGCAAGGCGCCGAGGCCGAGGTCGAGGCACTGGAGATGACGGCACAGGTCGGAGTGAAATTGCCGGACACGGAACCGGTGCTCCATTTCGCCCGCCGCCTTGATGTGGTCGCATGGCCGCCAAAGAAGGTAGGAGGATGAACGTTCGGGAGAACCTGCGCGGAGCGCGGCTGCTGCTCGTCACGGACCCACGGCCAGACCTCGTTGCTCGCGTGGAGTCCGCCGTTCGGGGCGGGGTGGACGTGGTGCAGATTCGGGACAAGCGTGCCTCGAGGGAGGAGTTGATCCCACTCTCCGCCGAACTGCGAACTGTCTGCGAGCGGGGCGGGGCGATCTTCACCGTCAACGACGACGTGGGGTTAGCCAGGATCTCCGGTGCCGACGGGGTGCATCTCGGGCATGAAGACGCCCGCACGCGGGATGCGCGGGCTTTGCTCGGCCCCGGCGCGATCGTGGGCCGTTCCGCCGGTACGCTGGATGAGGCGTTGAATGCTCTCCATGACGGCGCGGACTATCTGGGGATCGGGGCCGTCTACGCGACGCCGACCAAGCCCGAAGGCGACGTGGGTGGATTGAGGCTCGTGCAGGAGATCTCCCGTTCCAACCTGCCCATACCCTGGTTCGCCATCGGCGGCGTGACGCTGGAGACAGCCCCCGAAGTCGCCGCCGCGGGCGCTTCCGGTTTCGCCGTCGTCCGGGCCGTTCTCGACGCCGAAGACCCGGAGGCCGCCGCCCGCGAACTGAAAGTCCACCTTTCAGCATGAAGGCGGATCTGGTCTCAGGCATATTGCCGGTCCTTCCGGATGGGCGCGTGCTACTGCTTCAGCGTCCGATCACCGAGACCTGGGAGCCGCCAGCCGGACGTCTGGTCCCCGACGAGAGCTTCATCGAAGGCGCGATCCGGGAACTTCACGAAGAAACGGGCCTCCTCGTCGCCCCGCAACGGATACTCGCAACCTGGGTCGGAGAGCGTCCCGGTGGCGGCCTGCTCGGGAGCGTCACCTACATTGGAAGGACCCGCGAGTCCGAAATACGGCTCTCCCACGAACACCTGGACTACCGGTGGGCGACGCCGGAGGAGTGGCTCGGTCTCCCGAGTTGGTGGAGTCCGGGGAACGTCAGGGGCGTCGCGGGGCAGATCTCCCGCCTGCACGAAAATCCTGCCCCGGAGCCTCCACCGCCCGCCCCGCGCCCGGATGGAATCGTGCGGGCCATACTGGGGGCCGGAACCGTGCTCGTGGACCCGACCGGAGACGAGCCCCGTGCCCTTCTCATGCGCCGCCGCAAGCCGCCCGTTGGGTTGTGGGAGAACCCCGGCGGCGCGCTGGAGCCCGGCGAGGACTTCGTGACCTGCGCCCGACGCGAAGTCGTCGAGGAGACCGGGATGGACGTGGAGCCGGAAGCCGCCTGGTGGACGCGGGTCGAGCCCTGGAAAGCTCCAGACGACCCCGAGCTATACGCCGGTGTCGGCTTCATCGCCCGCGCGCCGACCACCGAAGTCCATCTGGAGGAGGCCGCTCACGACGAGTATCTGTGGGCCACGGAGAAGCAGTGGCGTTCGCTCCCCACCTGGTACACGAAGCAAGATTCCGACGCCTTGTGGACTGCGGTAGAGGAGTTGGGATCATAGACGAAGGAAGAAACCCGGAGAAGAAGGGACCGAGCCATCAGGAGCCCGAGTCTTCCGGAAGTCGTGGCCGAGTGTGGGCGGCGGTCGTTGCGCTCGTGGTGGTCCCGAGCATTCTGTATGCCGCGATACCGGTGGTCGCTTTTTTGCCGTTGTCCGCAGGGTCGAAGGTCTGGATCTCAGCGGGGCTCGTCGCCGTCGCGGAGACGATATTCGTCGTCTCCGCTCTCTTTCTCGGCAAGGAGATGGTCTCGCGTTACCGGCGCTTCCTCGATCCGCGTACCTGGTTTCGAGGGAGATAGAGATC
This sequence comes from Rubrobacter sp., assembly GCA_013815485.1. Taxonomy (GTDB): domain Bacteria; phylum Actinomycetota; class Rubrobacteria; order Rubrobacterales; family Rubrobacteraceae; genus JACDGB01. The sequence goes on along the minus strand of JACDGB010000003.1, from coordinate 15,032 downwards.
TAAGTGGACGAGTTCGGTGTGATCCGGAACCTCTCGAAATCCCTCCCGGCGCCGCCGCCGGAGGTGATCGCGCCTATCGGCGACGACTGCGCCGTGGTGCGGCTGGGCGGGACTTCGTGGGTCGCCGCTGCGGATATGCTCGTCTCCGGCCATCATTTCGAAGACTGGGCCGCCCCTGAAGACGTTGGCTACAAGGCCGTCGCGGTCAACGTCTCGGACGTGGCGGCGATGGGGGGGAGGCCGCGCTTCGTCCTCGTCTCCGGCGGGACCCCGGACCCGGAGACGGCGCTGCGGTGCATGAAGGGCGTTGCCGAAGCCTGCGAAGAGTTCGGCGTGTATCAGCTCGGGGGTGACACCACTCGCGCCCGCGCTCTGACCGTGAACGTGTCCATCCTCGGCGAGCTTCCGGAACCGCCGATGCTGCGTTCCGGTGCCCGGCCTGGAGACCTGCTGGCCGTGACCGGGGAACTCGGTGCTTCGGCGGCGGGTTTGCTAATCCTTCAGCGCGATGAGCGAGCCCCGGAGCGTCTTGTCCGAAAGCATCTGCGCCCCGAGCCGCGGGTCGAGGTTGGGCTCGCGGCGGCGCGTCTCAGCGTACACGCGGCGATAGATCTCTCCGACGGACTCGCCTCGGACGTCAGGCGCGTCTGCGAGATGAGCGGCGTGGGATGCCGGGTGGACCTCGACCATCTCCCCATTGCCCCCGACACGCGGCGGATCTCTGAATCTCTGGGCCACGACCCGGAGACGTTGGCGGCGACCGGCGGCGAGGACTACGAGCTGCTCTTCGCCGCTCCGGAACGGACATTGGATGCCCTGTCGAGAGAGTCCAATATATCTATCACGGTCGTTGGCGAGGTCATCCGCGGAGGCGCGACCTTCTTGCGTGGGAGAAAGCCCGTGGAAGATCTCACTGGCTGGGACCATTTTTCTGGTCCCGCGTAACCGTGTACAACGAGTCCGCCATCCAGTCGGCGGAAGGAGCTATCATGCCATACGAGAAGGTCTTGAATCTACCCAAAGGCGTCAAGGACAACCTGCCCAAACAGGCCCAGGAGATATACAAGGAAGCCTTCAATTCCGCCGAGGAGCAGTACGGTGAAGAGAGCCGCGCCCACCGTGTTGCCTGGAGCGCGGTGGAGCAGAAATACGAGAAGAATGAGAACGGAAATTGGGTCTCGAAAGAATAGCTGGTCAGCCAGACGACTGTCCGGCTACCAGTCGGGGAGATCGGATTCCCTCTTCCTGGGCCGTGCCGCCGATGGACGGCCTGAAGCCGGAATGCCAGCTCTCTAACCAGCTCTGACATCGCGGCGAAGGGTGGAAGTACACCCGGGTAGCAAGAGAAAGGCCGGAGCCCCGAAGAACCCCGGCCCAGAAAACCCTTCTACTCTTCTACTGGTTGCTCTGTGCCGTTTGCGTGACCTCGTCGGCGCTGTTGAAGGTGTCCGTGCTGGCGTTCTTGACCTGATTTATCGCTTCTTGCGGCGCGTTGTTTTCCTGGAGGCTGGCGATGACATCCTCCTTGCTGGCCGGGAAGTTCACGCCCTGCAAGGACTGCCCCAGATCGCCTAGAGTTCCACCCAGATCCATGTTTCCACTCCTTCCACTGTCACTTGCGTTTCCCAGAGTCGCCATACCCGTGCGCGCCGTGCCGTAAACGCGTCGAACCCGGACTCCCCGTGCCTCTATCCGTAGACAAAGCCTATCGAATGCCATCGTCCGGTGATGAATACTTCACTCATAACCGGCAGCAACATGCCCCGCATAGATGGCCGGCGGCTCGTGCGGGAGATCTGGAACAGGTCGGAGCCAACTCTCCATGTTGCCGTTCATCATGTAACCGCTCGTCAGAGAGAACGGGACCTCATCGAGGGGCTCACGATCGGGGTGGATGACTATGTGGTGAAACCGTTCTCCTCGGACGAGCTCGCCGCCCGCGTTCATACGGTGCCCTGGCGCTCGAGCAGGGGACGATTTTTAGGAAGCTGAGGAGCTTTTCGAGTCCCGGTTTCCGACCGTCTCCTCGTGACACACGACCCTGTTCTTGCCCAGTTCCTTCGCCCTGTAAAGAGCCTCATCGGCCTCCTTGATCAGGGTGTCGGTGCTCTTGTCCTCGCCGGGGATGAGCGTCGCGACACCGGCGCTTACGGTGACTACGCCCGGCATCGGATGGCCTTCATGCGGTATGCTCATCTCCTCCACTGCGGCCCGTAGCTTCTCGGCCGCCACCGACGCGCTCTTGGAGGTCTGCTCCGCCAGCACGGCCAGAAGCTCCTCGCCGCCGTACCGGTAGGACGAGTCTCCGGCGCGTAAGGTCTCCATGAGGGCGTTCGCCACCCTTTGGAGGATCTCGTCTCCGGCCAGGTGACCGTACCGGTCGTTGTAGAGCTTGAAGGAGTCTATGTCGCACAGGACCACGGAGTAGGTGTGCCCGTACCGGTTCACCCTCGCCCGCAGCGTCTCCAGGTCCTCTCGAAGCCTCAACCGGTTGCCGAGGCGCGTGAGGGGGTCAGTGCGCGCCTGTCGGAAGAGCTCGCGGTTCAGCCTCTCTAGTTCCTCTTTCTGCTGCGTGAGCTGTCTTTGCAAGGAGGTCACGCGGGTGGCGGCGATCAGCCGTGCCCGCAGCTCGTCGCGGTCCAGGGGCTTCGAGAGGTAGTCATCGGCCCCGGCCCGCAGACCCTCGAAAGCGTGCTCCTTGTCTCCCAGGGCCGTCAGAAAGATGAAGAACGTGTAGCCTTCCCGGCTCCCCATGAGGCTCCGCACCTTGTTGCAGAGCTCGAGACCGTCCATTCTGGGCATCATCCAATCGCTTATGATGACGTCCACGCCAGGAGTCTCACGGTACATCTTCCACGCCTCCATGCCGTCTTCGGCCGCCTGACATTCGTGGCCGAGCTTCTCGATGGCGCGGCGCAGGATCATTCGCGATACGGCATCATCCTCGGCGACTAATACTCTCATGGCGCTATGTTAACCATTCCCGGCGAGCGCGGCCAACGCCGGACGGACCCTCGCGAACTCCGCCTCTAGGCTTCTCAGGCTTTCCGGGGCCTTCGAGAGGTCCCCCGAGGCCCCGATGTCCTGGAGTTCGGCGGCCAGGCCGCTCATCCGGCGGGCGCCCATGTTGCCGGAGCTGCCCTTGAGGACGTGGGCGACCTGCTCCACGGTGCGCGCGTCGCCCGCTTTCACGGCATCCCCGAGGGCAGCGAGACGCGGTTCGGCGTCTTCGAGGAATAGCTTGGCCAACTCGGCAAGAATGTCGTCGCCTCCTAGCTCGCGCAGGCTGTCCAAGACCACGGGGTCCATGGGGTTCTCAGGAGGAGCGTGGCCGTTCCCTACGCCTTCCGGGAACTCGCCGGCTGCTTCCGGTTCCCCCTCTCTCGCGGACGCCCAGCGTTCCAGGACGGCGTTCAGCTTCGCGGGCTTCACGGGCTTGGCGATATAGTCGTCCATGCCGGCCCTCAGCGCCTTCTCTCGGTCTCCTTCCAGGGCGTTCGCCGTCATCGCTATTATCGGGGTGCGTTGCGGAGATCCCTCCTCGCGGCGGCGGATCTCCGCGGTAGCCTCGTAGCCGTCCATCTCGGGCATTTGCACGTCCATCAAGACCGCCGCGTAGGTGGTATGAGCCAGAGAGTCGAGCGCTTCGCGGCCATTGGCGGCCACGGCCACATCGTAGCCGAGGTTTTCGAGCATCTTGACGGCGACCTGCTGGTTCACGGGGTTGTCCTCGGCGAGCAGGATGTGGGGCCTGTTCTCCGGGCGGCGCGAAACCACCCGCCTGGCTCGGCGGGCGACGAGCGGGTCCGCGCGTCTCGTGGACGGTTCAGGGTGGCCCACGGGCGAGCCCATCACCGTGAGCAGGCAGTCGTACAGTTCGGACTGGCGCACGGGTTTGGTTAGGTATGCGTCGAGCCCGGCGCTCTCTGCCCTGGGATCATCGCTGCGCCGTCCCATCGAGGTCAGTAGCACCAGCCTGATCTGGGATAGCTCAGGGGCTTCCTTTATCCTCTTCGCCAGTTCGATGCCGTCCATGCCCGGCATGTGCATGTCCAGGATCGCCACGTCGTAGGGAATACCGCTTCTTCTGGCTTCTTTCAGCATGCGCAGGGCCTCGAAGGCATCTCCCGTCAGCCCGTCGCGCATCCCCCAGGAGGTGACTTGCTTGTCGAGGATCCGGCGGTTGGTGTCGTTGTCGTCCACCACGAGCACGCGCAGGCCCCTCAAGTCCGGGCGGTGATTCTGCGCGGTTTGGGCCGCCACCGGCTGCTTCTCGAGGTTGGCCGTGAACGAGAAGGTGCTGCCCTCGCCCGGCGCGCTCTCCACCCAGACCTCACCGCCCATCAGCTCCACCAACTGTTTGGAGATGGTGAGCCCGAGCCCCGTGCCGCCGTATCGGCGGGTGGTTGAGGTGTCGGCCTGGGTGAAGGCCTCGAAGAGCTTTCTCTGCTGCTCCCCGGTCATGCCGATGCCGGTGTCGGTGATCTCGAAGCGCACGAGCACAGCGTCTTTCGCCTCCTCTTCTAGCTCGACGCGGAGTCCAACCTCGCCCTCCTCCGTGAACTTCACGGCGTTGCCGATGAGGTTCGTAAGTACCTGGCGCAGCCGGAACGAGTCGCCCTTCAGCGCCGTCGGCACCCCTGGTTCCACGAAACCGGTGAGCTCGAGGCCCTTATCCTGCGCCCGTTCGGCGAGCGCGTAGAGAGTCTCCTCCAACTCCGTGCGGAGGTCGAAGCTGATCTTCTCCAGGCGTACAGACCCCGCCTCTATCTTGGAGATGTCGAGGATGTCGTTGATGATCAAAAGCAGGCTCTCACCGGACTTGCGCAAGGTCCTGGCATAGTCGCTCTGCTCCCTGGTGAGCCCGGTGTCCATCAGGAGCTCGGTCATGCCGATGACACCGTTCATGGGCGTCCTTATCTCGTGGCTCATGTTCGCCAGGAACTCGGATTTCGCCCGGTTGGCCGTGTCGGCGGCCTTCGTGGCCTCCTCGAGCTGGGTTGTGCGCTCTTCGACGCGCCTCTCCAGGGTGTCGTTGAAGCTCCGGATCTCCTCCTCCGCCTGCTTGCGCAAGGTGATGTCGTTCTGCACCCCCACGAAGTGCGTCAACTCGCCCCGCTCGTTGCGCACCGGGGAGACGGAGAGCTCGTTCCAGAAGAGGGCACCGTCTTTTTTGTAGTTGCGCAGCACCACCGTGTGGTCCCGTCCCTCCCTGATGGCGTCGCGCAGCCCAGAGATCGCCTCCCGGTCGCCTTCCTCGCCCTGCAAGAAGCGGCAGTTGCTCCCGAGAACTTCTTCGGCCGTGAACCCCGTCATCTCCTCGAAGGCGGGGTTCACGTAGATCAGAGGGTTGTCCGGCAGGTTGGGGTCGGTGATGACGAGGCCGCTGGAGCTCGCGGCGATGGCCCGATCCCTGAGACGCAGGACCTCCTCGACCCGCTTGCGCTCGGTAATGTCGGTCACCGTGCCGGCCATGCGGAAGGGGTTCCCGTCTTCGTCGCGCTGGGCTTTCCCGCGGGTGATGCAGGTGCGTTCCTCCCCCGAGGGCGGTTGAAAGCGGAACTCCACCTCGAATGTTCTGTCATCTTCCAGGTGGGCGGTGATAGCCTCCGACATCGTCTCCCGGTCCTCCGAGTGTACGAGACCCAGGAAGTTGCCCAGGGTCGGGGTGAGCTCCTGGCGCGTAAGGCTGACGATCTCGAAGAGACGGTCGTTCCAGAAGATACCGCCGGTGCGAATGTCCCAGTCGTAGATGCCGTCGTTGGAGCCCTCGACCACCAGGCTGTAGCGTTCCTCGCTTTCGCGCAGCCCGGTGAGCGCGTCCCGGAGCCTGACAGTGCGTTCCCGCACGCGCTCCTCCAGGTCTTCGTTGAGACGCCGGATCTCCTCTTCGGCCCTCTTGCGTTCGGTCACGTCCATCATCGAGCCGACCAGGCGCACCGGCTCGCCGTTCTCGTCACGCATCACGTAGGCCCGGTCCACGACGGTCGCGTACGTGCCGTCGGCGCGCCGGAAACGGTACTCCTCAGACCACATCTCCCCGCCGGTCTCCAGGACGGCGTCTATTCTCGATACCACCCGCTCCCTATCATCCGGGTGTACGTGATCCTCCCACCACGCACTGTCCGTCTCCTGGCGCGCGGGGTAGCCGAACATCGTCTCGACCGCCCCGTTCCACACCTGCCGGTCGGTCAGGAGGTCGCTGTCCCAGATCGTCTCGTTGGTGGCCCTGGCGACCAGCCGGTAACGCTCCTCGTTCTCGCGGAGCTTCTCCTGCGCCTCGTTGCGCCTCGTCACGTCCCTGTAGTTGCCTACTATGCCGTTTACGGCGGGGTCTTCCAGCAGGTTGGTCGCGACGACTTCGAGGACCCTCCAGGAGCCGTCCCCATGCATGACACTCGCTTCGAGCGAGATGCTCTCGCCGGGTCTCGACAGCAGGTCCGCCAGGGCAAACTGCATGTTCGCTAGGTCTTGCGGCTGAAACTCGACCGCCTCGAAGAGGCTGGCACCGACAAGATCTTCGGTGTCGAGGCCAAGCACCATCTTTGCCGCGGGGCTCTGGTACTTGATGGTCCCGTCGGCTTCGATCACCACGATCACGTCTGAGGAGTTCTGGACCAAGGAGCGGAACCACTCTTCTCTGTATTGCAGTTCCTCCTCGGCCTCTTTGCGTTCGGTGATGTCGTAGATCACGCCCTGCCAGTGTTGCGTGCCATCTTCGTCCGTCGAAACCAGGATCGCTTCGTCCCGCACCCACACTACCCGGCCATCCTTGTGGAGCACACGGTACTCGACCTCGAATGGCTCGCCGGTCTCGTTGGTGCGCTCATCCTCCGCTAAGACCCCCTCCCGGTCTTCGGGGTGCATGGCGATCCAGAACGGGTCCGTCTCGTCCAGCTCTTCTGCTGTGTAACCTAGCATCCGTTCGACCTGCGGGATGACGTAGGAGGTGGCGCTTGAATCGGCGACGGTTTCGGTATAGGTGATGACGGGAGTATGCTCGACGAGCGTTCTGTACCTCTCCTCGCTTTCCCTCAGGGCATCCTCGACCCGCCTCCGCTCTGTTATGTCGAACAGGAAACCCTGCCAGTAGAGAGGCTCGCCGGCCTCGTCGCGCACCAGCACGGACTCTTCCCGAATCCACGCGTACCGGCCGTCCTTCGCCTGCTGACGGTACTCCATGCGGAACGGCTCGCCGGTCTCGTCGGTGCGTTCGTCCTCGGCCCGGACCTGATCTCTGTCGTCCGGGTGGATCAGGGCGATCCAGTTCCCGTTCCGGTTCGCCAACCGCTCCTCCGGGGTGTAGCCGGTTAACTGCTCGATCTGCGGGCTGATATAGGTCAGGAGCTTGGCGTCGGCGGACTGGATGTAGACGACCGCCGGGATGTTCTCCACCAGCTTGCGGTACCTGTGTTCCGCTTCTCTGAGTTCCGTGTTGGAATCGCGGCGCCGGTCCAGCATCTCGTTGAAGGCAAGCGCCACGTCGCCAAATTTGCCGCCATCGTCCGGTTCGATCCTGTAATCCATCTCGCCCCGGCCGATCCTGCGCGCGCCCTCCTCTAGCCTGCGGACGGAGCCGATGAGTCTCCGGTTGGCGAGCGTCATCGCCAGGATGACGGCGATCAGACCGGCAAAGAGCAGGAAGGCGATCGTTATAAAGATGCCCGCGAAACGCTCACTGAGGAGGACGACCAGGCCCGCGAGCAGGAAAAGCAGGATCATGACCCCGAAGCCCAACCACAGTTTGCGTGCTATCGTCATTTCTGCTTCCTCGTACTCCCGCGTGTACAGTACCGGCCGAAGCCGTGATCCATATGCTATTTTCGTCCGTTCGCGGGTCCGGCTTTAGCGTCGGATTTAGCCTCTGCTCCTGTCCTCGTGCGCGGCGTCCGGTCGCGGACCTATCTCACCCATCTCTCAACCTCGCGGCAGGTAGACGGTGAAGGTCGTGCCCTCTCCGGGCGCGCTCTCGACGGCGACCCTGCCGCCGTGGTTCTCGGCGACGTGGCGCACTATGGAGAGCCCGAGGCCGGTGCCGCCCGTCTCTTTGGAGCGAGCCTTGTCCACCCGGTAGAACCGCTCGAAGATGCGGGACAACTTGCCTTCCGGGATGCCGATGCCGGTGTCCGAGATGCGGACGCTCACGCCGAGGTCGTCCGAGCCGCCGGTCACCTCGACCCGCCCGCCCGGCGGCGTGTACTTTATGGCGTTATCTATCAGGTTCGTGAACATGGAGGTCAACTGAGTCTCATCGCCGGGGATCTCGTACTGCGCGCTCCTGCCGAAGCGTTTCCATTGCAGGGAGATGTCCTTGCTGCGGGCGACGCGGCGCATCCGTCCGAGCACGACCATCAAGACGTGTCGGACATCCACGGGGTTGGGGGTCGGGACCTTCTCCTCGCTCTCCAGGCGCGCGAGGTCAAGGAGGTCGGATATGAGTTGGCCCAGGCGTTCGGTCTCGTTCTTCAGTTGCTCGGCGAAGTAGCGTGCTTGATCCGGATCCTCCTCAATAGTCTCGACCACGCTCTCGGCTAAAAGACGGAGCGAGGTCGCCGGGGTCTTCAGCTCGTGGGAGACGTTGGCGACGAAGTCGCGCCGGATCTTGTTGACCCGCCGCAGTTCCTCCGGTCCTACGTAATCCAGATCCTTCTTGCCGCCTTCCAACACGGGCTCACTGCTCCGGCGTCTCGTTCGCGGTCCCGACCCGTGCATTGGGCACGGCCTCGAAGCGATACCCGAGGCCCCTCGCAGTGTGGATGAACTCGTAGGAGGAGATCTCCGCGAGGGCCGCCCGAATGCGGCGCACATGCACGTCTATGGTGCGCGAGGAACCGACCCCGGCGTGCCCCCACACGTCTTTCGCCAACTCCTCCCGGCTCTTCAATTCACCCGGCGCGCTCGCCAGCGCAACCAGAAGCTCGAACTCCTTCAAACGCAGAGACAGAGGCTCGCCATTCACCGTCGCCTGGAAGTTCTTCGTGTCTATCTGAAGGTCTCCGGCCTCAAGCACCCGGCCTCGGTAGCCGACCTCGCTGCGCTTCAGGTTCGCGTTGATGCGCGCGACCAATTCCTTCATCCCGAACGGCTTGGTCACGTAGTCGTCCGCCCCCACCTCGAAGCCCAGGACCTTGTCCTCCTCGGCGTCTTTAGCGGTGATCATCACTATCACCACCTCCTCGTCGCGCTCCCGGATCTTCTGGCAAACCTCGATGCCAGATTCCTCCGGCAACATGATGTCGAGCAGAATGAGATCAGGCCGGAGACGGCGGGCGATGCCGAGCCCCTCGGCCCCGCTGGTCGCCCGGCTAACACCGAAACCCTCCCGCGAAAGGTTGTATGAAAGAGCCTCCAGTATCACCCGGTCATCTTCGACTATCAGGATCTCCGCCACGGTCCGCGCCAAAGCACCACTCCGTTCTTAAGGATGCCCGCAGTATAAACCTTGCGTCATCACGCTTCACGCCCCGAACCGAACAATCCGAAATAGCCTGGCCCGCATCTGTCGTCATCGCTCGCTAAAATGCCCCGTATATGGATATTCGAGCAGAGATCGTCACGGTACATACCAAACGCACCTTCGCCATCGCCCGCTCCTCCGCCGATACCTTCGAGCGCGTGGTCTTCGAACTGGAGGATGGAAACCTCACGGGACGGGGCGAAGCAGAACCAACGAACTACTACGGCCAGAATGCCGAAGACGCCCGCTCCGCCCTGGAGACTGCGGAGATAAAAGACCCCTGGAATATCGAAGGCACGCTGCGAGAAAACGCCCACCTCCCGCCAGCCTCCCTCGCCGCACTCGACGCCGCCCTCCACGACCTCACCGCCAAGAGGCTCGGCGTCCCGGTCTACCGGCTCCTCGGCCTCGGTCGCCCCACGCCCACGACCGCCTACACTTTGGGCATCGCCGACCGGCAGACGACCCTCGAAGCGGCCAGAGAACTATCTCGTTCGGGGTTCCCAATCTTCAAGATGAAGGTGGGCGGCAGGGAGGATATCGAGACCGTCCGGGCCGTTGCGCAGGAGTCAGACGCCGCCATCTGGGTGGATGCCAACGAGGCTTTCTCCACGGATGACGCGCCCGATATCGTCAGGGAGCTTGTGGAGATGGGCGTCGCCATGATCGAACAGCCAGTTCCCGCCACCGAAGGCTCCGATGCCCTGAAAGCGGTCACGGAGGCAGCCGGGTCCGTGCCCCTCATCGCTGACGAGAGCGCGATCACCGCCCGTGACGTGCCGAAGCTGGCCGGATGCGTGAGCGGGGTGAACGTCAAGCTCGCCAAGTGCGGTGGGATCCGGGGCGCGATAGCCATGATCCAGACCGCCCGCGCCCACGACATGAAGGTGATGCTCGGCTGCATGGTCGAGACTTCCCTCGGCATAGCCGCAGCCGCGCACGTCTCCGGCCTGATTGACTTCGTTGACCTCGACGGCGCGATGCTCCTCGCCGACGACCCGTTCGAGGGACTCGGCTACGAGAACGGTCGCATCCTGCTCCCCGACAGACCGGGACTTGGGGTGAACCCGGCTTGATCCCGGCCCACGTCCCCGAGCGGCGCTACGCAATCTTCGCCGAAGGCCGCTTCGATAGCGCCAAGACCGCCCACGGCCTCCTGCGCTACGGTCGGGACGAAGTCGTGGCCGTAATGGACTCAACGCTTGCCGACCGACGAGTCCTCGATGTCGCCCCCGATTTGCGGCGCGACGCCCCCATAGTCGCCACGATGGAGGAGGTGCTTTCGCATTCCCCGACATCCTTGCTCATCGGCATAGCGCCCTCCGGTGGCCGGCTGCCCGAAGAGTGGAGGGAGTCCATCGCTGAGGCGGCAGAGGCGGGGATGGAGATCGTCAGCGGCCTGCATCAGCGACTCGCGCCCGAGTTCCCGGAGGCGAGAGTTTGGGACGTGCGCGAGCCCCCCGAAGACGTGCCGCTCTTCTCCGGCGACGGTTTCTCCGTGGAACCGAAGGTCGCGCTCACCGTCGGGACCAGCAGCGCCATCGGCAAAATGACCGCCACTTTGGAGATAGAGCGGGCGGCAAGGGAGCGGGGCGCGTCCACCGCCTTCGCGGCGACGGGACAGACGGGCATCGTGATCTCCGGTTGGGGCATATGCGTGGACGCCGTAGTCTCGGACTTCATAGCCGGCGCCACAGAACAACTAGTCCTGGAGGCCGCGAAGTCCGGTCCAGACCTCATTCTGGTCGAGGGACAGGGTTCTCTCGGCCATCCGGCGTACTCCGGGGTGACGCTCGGGCTCCTGCATGGCTCGTGCGCCGATTGCCTCATACTCTGCGCCGACGCCTCGGATGAAGAGATAATGGTCGGCGTCCCGCGTCCGGCGGCTTCCCGCATGGTCCGACTCTACGAAGAGGTAGCCGGGCTCGTCAAGCCCGCTCCAGTCGTCGCCGTGAGCGTCAACACGAAAGGGCTCGATGATGGCGAGGCGGAGGAATTTATCGCGCGAATATCTAGCGAAACCGGGTTGCCTACCGCCGACCCGATACGCTATTCGGCGGATCCCATACTGGACGCCGTGCTTGATAGCTAGTCAGCGCTTCAGCGACCGGGAGAGCCGACGGTCGAGTTTCTTACCCTTTGTGCTGACTGGCTGACAAGCTGAAATGCTGACCGCTTAACGAAGATTTTACACGACCAAGCATCCCGTTATGTTAAAATCCCAGCGTGGCAAGCTGCTTGACCCTGAACGCCAGCTACGAGCCTGTGGCCCTGGTTCCCGCCAAGAGGGCTATCGTCCTCGTTGTCTCCGAAAAGGCCGAGATCGTGGAGGCCAACCTGGAACGCCGGTTCCGCTCGGAGAAGGCCGAGTATCCCTATCCGCTGGTGATACGCCTCATCAAGTTCGTCGAGATCCCCCGTCGCCTGAGGCGCCACGTTACGAACACGATCCTCTTCGCCCGCGACAACTACAAGTGCCAGTATTGTGGCAAGCACCGCGACGACCTGAACCGCCGCGAGTGCCTGACCCGAGATCACGTCAAGCCCATCTCGCGTGGCGGCGGCAATACCTGGGACAACGTGGTGACCGCCTGCACCAAGTGCAACGCGAGGAAGGGCAACCGCCTCCCGATGGAGTGCGGCATGTACCCGAAGTCCACCCCCAAGGAGCCGCGGTACGTGGTCATGGTATGGTACTCGCGGGGCCTCAACGCCGTCCAGCGCCGCTACGTCGAGCAGTTCTACGGCGAGCCCGCCGACGGACTGGCTCACTAGTAGCCTCCGGAGGGAGCAGCCGTGGAAGTCGCCAGAAAGCACCGCTTCACCGTCGAGGAGTACCACAGGATGGGCGAGACCGGCATCCTCTCCGAAGACGACCGGGTCGAGCTGGTAGACGGAGAAGTGGTGGAGATGTCGCCTATAGGGTCGAGGCACATGCAGAGCGTCACGCGCTTGAACCGGTTGCTCTCGCACTGGACTTTCGGTTCTTCTCAGAATTCCACGCTCTTTGTAAGCGTGCAGAATCCCCTCGTTCTCGCCGGGAATGAGGAACCCCAGCCCGACCTCGTGCTACTGCGGAGGAACACCGACACCTCCGGCCGTTTCTCCTCCGAGGAGGTGATGCTGGTGGTAGAGGTGTCCGACACCTCGCTCCGATACGACCGCGAGACGAAGCTGCCCCTTTATGCCGCGTCCGGCATCCCCGAGACGTGGATAGTGGACCTCACGCAAGATCAGGTGGAGATACATTCGGGTCCCACCGCCAACGGTTACGGCACGGTCCTCCGGGCGCGACGCGGCGAGCGGGTGACTTCCCCGACCGTCTCTGATCTCGCGTTCGACGTGGCTGAGGCGCTGCCGCCCGCGGAGTAGCCGAAGCACCGGTGACTGCCGCTTTTGACCGCTTGCTATAATCTTGCTTCGTCGTACAGGCATGGATGGGATTTTGGACTACAACGATTTCGCGCAGAAGGCGGAGCAGGTCGTGGACAACGTCGAGCGCGCCGTCTCGGGCAAGCGTGAGGGCGTCTTCCTGGCGGTGGTCGCGCTCTTGGCCGGCGGCCACATCCTCATAGAAGACGTGCCGGGCGTGGGGAAGACGCTGCTCGCCAAGTCGCTTGCCCGCTCCATCCGGGCTGAGTTCCGACGCATACAGTTTACCCCAGACCTTTTGCCCGCCGACGTGACGGGCCTCAACGTCTACAACCAGGCCGATGCGGGTTTCGAGTTCTGGGCTGGGCCTGTCTTCGCCAACGTGGTGCTGGCCGATGAGATCAACCGCGCCAGCCCGAAGACCCAGAGCGCGCTCCTCGAAGCGATGGAGGAGGCTTCGGTGACGGTGGACGGCGAGACGCGTCATCTGTCCCAGCCGTTCGGCGTGATCGCCACCCAGAACCCCATAGAACACGAGGGCACGTATCCACTGCCACACGCGGAGTTGGACCGGTTCATGATCAAGATGAACCTCGGATACCCGGACGAAGACGCCGAGATGGACCTCCTGAAACTCAGCAAGGACCCGTCATCGGACCTCTCACCGGTCGTGGAACTGGATGAGTTCCGCCAGATGCGCCAACTAGTCGAAGAAGTCCACGCCAGCGAGGCCGTCTTGCGCTACGTCGTTTCGGTGACATCGGCGACGCGGCATCACGCGGGCGTTTTTCTCGGGGCCTCGCCGCGGGCGAGCCGGATGCTGCTCTCGGCGTCCAGGGCGCGGGCGGCGGCGAACGGTCGTTCGTACTGCATCCCCGATGATGTGAAGGCTCTCGCCCCGGTGGTTCTGGGGCACAGGATCATCCCGTCCGCCGAGGCCCGGCTCGCGGACTCCCCGGACGCGAATGGTTTCGCCGGGGGCGCGGGGGTTGTAGCCGGCGGGATAGTGCGTGAGATCCTCTCCTCAGTCCCAGTCACCGAAGCGGTCTAACGCCGTTGCGAGGGATGCTACGCGCGATCCTGGGCAAGAAGTTCGGCGTCCGGCCCACGGCCCGAGGGTGGCAGGCGTTGGTAGCCGGGATGATGACTCTGGCAGTGGCCCGCGTGATCGGGACTACCCAGTTCCACCAACTCGCCTACGCGCTGCTCCTTCTGCCCATCGCGGCGCTGGCGCTCGGTATCATCTCCTCACGAAGTCTCGGGTTCTCCCGCATCCTCTCCAACGCCCGCATGACCGCCGGTAGCGTGGCCCACGTGGACCTGCGCGTCTCAAACGGCTCGCGCTCCGGTATCTCCGGGGCCGAGGTCGTGGACCGTCTCCCCGAGGAACGCAGCTACGCGCTACCGGCGCTCGCGGGCGGCGGGCGCGAGGTGATGGAAGCCCCTATGAATTTCACCCGCCGCGGCATCTACGAGTTGGGACCGGCCGAGGTCCGGGCGACGGACCCGTTCGGACTCTTGCGGTTCGTGCGAAGGTTCGATGAGCGCACGGAGGTCGTGGTCTATCCCAGGGTCCACGACCTGACGGGCTTCTCTTTAGGAACCGGGAATGTCGAGGCGGGGTCGAGGGGATCGGCCGGCCAGCGGGGGGATGAGTTCGCTAGCCTCAGGGAGTACCGGCGCGGCGACGACCGGCGGCACATCCACTGGAAGAGCGTGGCCCGCACCGGAGAACTGTTCGTCAAGGAGTTCGCTCTGCACGCCCCCCAACGCTACACCGTGGCTCTGGACCTGCGCCGCAGGGGGCTGCGCGTCCCCGAGCAGGAGGTCGAGGACGCCGTATCCGCCGCCGCCTCCGTGCTCACGCATCTCTACAAGGAGCGGCTGCCTTCGCGGCTTTCGTGTACGGATCGGGGCAGCAGCGCCACTGAGTTCCACGCCGATGAAGGCTCTCACTGGCGGGCGATGCGGCTTTTGGCGACGATCCGGGCCGATGGTGACGATGACCCAAGCACTCTTCTCGAAGAACGCGAGGGGCTCGGGGAAGGGGTAGTCCTGATCCTCTGCTCCCCGGATGAAGGATTGCCGGAGAGCGTGCGCCGATTGCGCCGGGCTGGCCTCTCCGTGGCCGTCGTTGCGCTCGCCGCCCACACGTATCGAGAGGCGTTCGGGGGCGGAGGAGGCCGGGACCGCGAGGCGGAGT
>JACDGB010000091.1 GCA_013815485.1 Rubrobacter sp. | reverse complement strand
GGGTAGTCTACAAAGCATTTTGGTTGCCGACTGTGAGCAGGGCTGTACGTTGCAAGCCTTTCATTTATGTGTAGCAAGCGAGGCGGGGAGACAGGTCACGGAAGCAGAAAATAGGGGCCGGGAGCCGATCATCCGGGTACAGAACTGCTCGGTGGTTTTCGGACGACGAGGCAATCAGGCCCTCCAGATGCGGCGTTCGGGCAAGAGCAAGGCCGAAGTAGAGAAGGAGACAGGCTCTACTATCGGGGTCTACGAGGCGGACTTCGAGGTATATCGGGGGGAGATCTTCGTTATCATCGGTCTCTCCGGGAGCGGAAAATCCACGCTGCTCCGGGCGATAAACCGCCTGATCGAACCCACAGAAGGCGACATTCATCTGGGCAGCGATCATATCTCCGGGATGTCGTCCAAACAGCTCCGGGAGGTGCGCCGCAAGAAGATCGGGATGGTCTTCCAGAATTTCGGACTCCTCCCGAACCGCACCGTGCTGGATAACATTTCCTTCGGACTTGAGATTCAGGGCGTCCCGAAAGAGAAACGCCGCAAGAGCGCGGAGGAGACGCTCGACATGGTCGGTCTCGAAGGACAGGGCGAGAAGCTGATAGTAGAGCTCTCCGGCGGCATGCAGCAGCGCGTCGGGCTGGCGCGGGCGCTCGCCACGGAGCAGGAGATTTTGCTCATGGATGAGCCATTCTCGGCGCTTGACCCCCTGATCCGTCGTGACATGCAGAACCTTTTCCTCTCCATCCAGGGTGAGGTCCAGCGCACGGTCGTCTTCGTCACCCACGATTTGGACGAGGCATTGCGTCTCGGGCACCGGGTGGCGATCATGAAGGACGGCGAGATCGTCCAGATCGGATCCCCGGAGCACATCCTGCGCGAACCCGCAGACGATTACGTCCAGCGCTTCGTCGAGGACGTTGACTACGCGAAGGTCCGTCCCGCCGAGAGCGTGATGGTCAAAGCCCGCGAGGTCGCCTACGCCGACGAGGGACCGCGTACCGTCCTGCGCCGGATGAAGCAGGCCGGTCTCTCCTTCATCTTCGTGGTGGATCAGGAGCGGCGTCTGGTGGGCATCGCCGAAGCCGAGGAAGTGGCGCGGCTCGACGAACGCAACGAGCGCGAGCTACGGCCCGCGGTGGACGAGACGGCGGGTCGGGTGCGGCGGGACGCGCCGCTAAGAGAGATATTGCCGCTGTTCGTGGAGCGGGACGCGCCGGTCGCCGTCGTCGGCGAGAACGGCCATCTGGAAGGAATCGTGGAGCGCGGCGCGCTCATCGCCGGCCTCACCACATACAAGGACGCCCCCGACGAGGACGGTGAAGACCTCTACGGGGCGGAGGTCGGCGAGAACGGCGATAGGATCGGCGTCCATCGAGTGGAGGAGTAAGAGATGCTCGCGCAGACGGAAATAATACCCCGCATACCCCTCGACGAATGGGCCAACAGCGTGGTCGGCTGGATCACCGAGACGCTGGAGCCGATCACCGAGCCTCTCGACGCGGTGATCGAGGGCGGGGTGGGCGGGCTGGCATTCCTGCTGACGGCCCCTCCCGAGTTGGTCATAATCGTCCTGTTGGCCGCCATAGCGTACCTCCTGGCGGGCTGGCGGGTCGCGCTGTTCACCGTCTTGGGACTGGTATTTATCATCAGCCTGGGCCTGTGGGGAGAGGCGATGCTGACCCTCGCGCTGGTCCTGGCCTCGGCGGCCACGGCTTTGGTTATCGGCATCCCGATCGGGATAATCGCGGCCAAGTCCCGGAGGGTCGAGGACGCCGTCATACCCGTGCTGGACACGATGCAGACCATGCCCGCCTTCGTCTACCTGGTCCCCGTGGTGCTGGTCTTCAGCCTGGGCGACGCGCCGGCGCTCATCGCCACGGTCATCTTCGCCACGCCGCCCGCCGTCAGGCTCACGATGCTTGGCATCCATCAGGTCCCGAGGGAGACCGTGGAGGCGGCGCACGCCTTCGGTGCAACGCCGTGGCAGACGTTGATGAAGGTGGAGCTTCCGCTCTCGGTGAGGTCCATCATGGCCGGGGTCAACCAGGTGATCATGCTCTCCCTCTCGATGGTGGTCATCGCCGTGCTGGTCGGCGCCGGGGGGCTCGGGGAGACGGTTTACTTGGGGCTCAGCAACCTCGACGTCGGGATCAGCTTCGTAGGCGGCGTCGGCATCGTGATCCTCGCCATAATCCTCGACCGCATCTCGCGCGGCTTCGAGCGTAGGGACAGGATGGGCCTCAGGATCCTCTTAAGCAAGCGGCCAAAACCCGAACCGGGCACGGCGTCCGACGGGGAGTCTGGAGGGTGAGAAACTTCTGAGAAGCATCTGGAAAGACGAAAGACGCATAGAGCGTAGGAAACACCGACGTGCAGTCCAGACAAAGGTAGGGAGATAATGAGCAGGTTGACCAGGAAAGAGATGCTGAAGATCAGCGGGGGCACGCTGGCGGGCGCCGGCCTTCTGGGGCTGGCGGGTTGCGGGAGCGGCGGTTCGGGCTCTTCCGGCGGTAGCAAGACCCTGAGCCTCGGGAGCATCGGGTGGACCGAGAACATCGCCGTCGCGAACCTGATGAAGGTGATCTTCGAGGGAGAGATGAACTACGACTCGGTCAAGGTGGAGGGTCCCCTGGAGCTCGGCCTGCTGTTCCAGGGCGTCGCCGAGGGCGATCTCCAAGCCTTCCAGGACGTCTGGTTGCCCAACCACAAGGTGTTCATCAATAAACCCCAGCTCAAGAGCGACCTGGAGCTCCTCGACCCGTGGTATGAAGACCAGACCGCCTACGGCCTCACGGCGCCGACCTACATGGGCGTCGAGAGCATAGCGGACCTCACCGATGTGGGGACGAACGAGATCATCGGCATCGAGCCGAGCGCGACCTTCATGCCCCAGATCAGGGACAAGGTCATCCCCGCCTACAACCTGGACATGGAGTTGGTCACCTCCAGCACGGCCGGGATGCTCTCCACGCTGGAGAAGGCCTACAGCAACGAAGAGCCCATCGTGTTCACGGGCTGGGCGCCGCACTGGATGAACGATGAGTACGACTTCGTCTACCTCAAAGACCCCAAGAACGCCCAGGCCTCCTGGGACGATCCCGCCAGGGTCACCGCCGTGGTCAACGCCGACCTCAAGGAAGACGACCCTGCGGCTTACGCCTTCCTCAAGGCCCTCTCGCTCGATGAGGGGCAAGTCAATCAGATGGGCTTGGCGATGGAAGACGCGGGGACGGGCAAAGAGGAGCAGGGCATCCGCAACTGGTACGAGAGCAACAAGGACGCCGTGAAGTCCGCCGTACAGGCCGCCAAGAACGCATAGTAACCCGGAAGGGTTGGGAAAATGAAAGCCGAACCAAATGCGCCGCTCCGAACCCGGAGCGGCGCATCCCGCTTGAGGAGCCGCCCATAGACGGAGAGCAAAACCCATGAGGTTCGTGTCCGTGTCGCGCAAGATAGTGGCGCTGCTGCTGTTGGCGGGTGCCCTGGCGGCGGGGTGTGGCGGCTCCGCTTCCGGGGCGGGCGGGACGCTCACCATCGGCAACATAGGCTGGGACGAGAATATCGCGGTCTCCAACTTGACGAAGGTGCTCCTGGAGGATGAGCTTGGCTACGATAATGTGGAGCTTCAGCTCGTGGAGAACGACCCCGAGCTGCTCTTCGCGGGCGTGAAGGACGGTGAACTGGACGCCTTCCAGGACGTGTGGTTGCCCAACCACACGGAGTTCCTTGCCCGCGTGGAGGGCGATACGGAGCTTCTCGAACCGTGGTTCCGGGACACTACCCGGTTCAGCCTGGCCGCCCCTGACTACATGGGAATAGATAGCATCGAAGAAATCCCCTCGACCGAAGCCGCGAGGATCTACGGCATCGAGCCTGGGGCGGTGATCATGGAGAGGCTCCCGAACCGGGTCATCCCCGATTACGGGCTGGAGCAGCAACTGGTGGCCTCAAGCACCCCGGCCATGCTCTCCGAGGTGGACCGGATGTACCGCAACGAGGAGCCGTTCATCTTCGTGGCGTGGTCCCCGCACTGGATGAACCAGGAGTACGATTTCACCTATCTCGAAGACCCGAAGAGATCACTCGGCAACCTTACGGAACTGGCGGAGATCTCCACCATCGTGCGACAGGATCTTCGGGAGGATGACCCCATCGCCTACGCCTTCATGGATGCGCTGACGCTCACCGAGGACCAGGTAAACCAGCTTGAGCTGGAGATCCGGGACGCCGAAGACCCGGCGGCGGGCGCGAGGCGCTGGATCGAGGACAACCGCGCCACCGCGCAACCGTGGATCTCCGCAGCCAAACGCGCCCAGGAAGGCTAGGCGGAAAGAATGACGATATCCTCCAGAGTACCCCTGATTCTGGTTTTGGCCGTCTGGCTGCTTGCGGCGGGCTGCGGGGGGGCCGACAATCCGGCGAGCGCAGGCGATAAGGAGCTGACCATAGGTTACGTGGGATGGGCCGACAGCGTGGCCGTCTCCAAATTGACGGAGGTCGCGCTGGAAGAGAAGCTAGGCTACGAGGTCGAGCTACGCCGGTTCGAGGAGCCGGAAGCCGCCGTGATGAGCGCGGGCCGTGGAGAGATAGACGCCTTCCAGAGCGTGTGGATGCGCGATCATGCAAAGTACCTCGGCGCGGCGAAAGGAGAGAGACTTTTGGATCCGTGGTTGATCGGAACTACCCGCTCCGGACTGGCGGCCCCAAGCTATATGAACGTCGGAAGCATCGAGGGAATGAAGCGGTTCGGAAACGTCCCGATCATCGCCGTGGAACCCGGCGTGGAGCCTGGAAGCAAGGTCTCCGAAGCCGTCGCCGAGCAACTGCCGGAGCGCGACGTTTCGTACCTCGATACCTCGAAGATGCTCTCCGAAGTAGACCGCCGCTACTCGGAAGAAGAGCCGTTTTTCTTCACCGCCTGGTCGCCGCACTGGATGAACGATGAGTACGAGTTCGATTACCTGGTGGACCCTAAGAACGAGATGGGCGAGGCGGCGCAGCCCTTGCGAATACATACCGTGGTCCACGCAGAGCTTGGGCAGGAAGACCCCTTCGCCCTCGCGTTTCTGGACACCATGCACCTCGCCGAGCATCAGGTCAACGGCCTGGAACTCTCCATAAGGGAAGCCCAGAGCCCCAGGGATGGCGTTGAATCCTGGCTCGAAGACCGCGATTGGCTAGTGAAGAGTTGGATAGGCTCCGCGAAGCGCCGGGTAGGGGAGGGCTGAGGTGGAAGCTTATCGGCTCAAGGACACCACCCCGAGCGACGGATCACGAGTCCCAGTCCCCAAAACCCTGGAAAATCTACCAACAGAAGAGAGGAACGGTCCTTTGAAACCGGATGTGACGGTGGAACGATGGTACCCGGAGGACAAGCGGTGAGCGCCACCCGGGCGGACGTGGTCGAGGAGGCGCGGCGTATCGCGGAAGCCGCGACGGAAGAGGGGCTCGCCCTCCGATTGCTTGGTGGCGTGGCGATCCGGGTCCGGGCGAAAGACGGGCTCGCCCCGGTCTTCGAGCGCGAGTACGCCGACCACGATTGGATCTCCTCGAAAGGGGCCTCCGCTAACGCGCAGAAGTTCTTCCAGAAGCAAGGATACACGCCCCACACCAGCTTCAACGCGCTGAACGGCCGCGAGCGTCTGCTGTTCTTCGACGAGAGCCACAACCGGCAGGTGGACGTATTCGTCGGCTCGTTCAGGATGTCGCACGAGATCCCCTTCGGCAAAAGACTGGCCTCCGAACCACTCACGATCCCTCTCGCGGAACTTCTCCTGACCAAACTACAGATCGTCGAACTGAACGAGAAGGACGTAAAAGACGCCCTCGCGCTCTTCCACGACCATCCCGTGGACGATGAGGATGGAGACTCGGTGAACGGTGGGCGCATCGCCGAGTTGTGCGCCTCGGACTGGGGCCTGTGGCGCACCTTCACCGCCAACCTCGACGCTTTGGGCGGTCACGTCGAACGCTACGATTTGCCTGAGGAGGATGGGAAGCGCATCATGGATCGCATCCAGGCTTTGCGGGGGCGCATCGAAGCGGAGCCGAAGACGTTTGGATGGAAGATGCGCTCGAAGATAGGGGACCGCAAACGCTGGTACGAGTTGCCCGAAGAAGTCGAAGGAGGACCATAGACGATGGAGAAGATCTCTTCGCTATTCTCGAAGGGCTCGGAGAAGCGACTGTATTTCGCAACCGATATCCACGGGTCGGAGACCTGCTGGCGCAAGTTCCTGAACAGCGGCAAGCACTACGAGGCCGACGTCATGGTCCTCGGCGGCGACATGACCGGCAAGGCCCTCATCCCGATAGTCCAGCAAGGCTCGGGCCGCTGGCAAGCCACGTTACAGGAGAACCGCCGCGAGTTCGAGACCGAGGAGGAGTTGAAGGAGTTCGAGGACGCCGTCAGGCGCCGCGGCTACTACCCTTTCCGCACCGACCCGGACGAGATGTCCGACCTGGAGAAGGACGAGAAGCTGCGCGACGAACTGTTCCATACCGAGATGCTTGGCACGGTCGAGCGTTGGATGCACATGGCCGATGAAAAGCTCGAAGGCACCGGCATCCAGTGCTTCGTCTCCCCCGGCAACGACGACCAGTTCGAGGTGGATGAGATCATCTCCCAAGCCAAGCGCGTCAAATTGGCCGAGGGTGAGGTCGTGGAGTTCGGGGACTTCCAGATGGTCTCCACCGGCTGGGCCAACCGCACTCCGTGGGATACGTACAGGGAGGAAGACGAGGAGGATCTCGGAGCCCGTCTGAAGAAGATGACGGATCAGGTCACCGCTCCGCCCGAGAAGACCGTCTACAACTTCCACTGCCCACCCTACGGCACGGGCCTCGACGACGCCCCGGAGCTCACCGAGGATATGCGTCCGAAGCACGGGGGACGCTCCACGGTTCCCGTCGGCTCGAAGGCTGTGCGCGACGCCATCAAGGAAGGGCAGCCGGCC
>JACDGB010000437.1 GCA_013815485.1 Rubrobacter sp. | reverse complement strand
CCTCCGTCCATTTCCCGTCGAAGTTGGCCTCGCGCCGTCCGCGTTCGGCGTCGTCTTCGGGTTCCGGTTCATTCAACTCCGGCTTCTCGACGGGGACGGTGGCCGTGAGGCGGAGGTTGACGATCTCCACACCTTCACCGTCCATCCGGTAGCCGTAGCGGCGTTCGTGCGTATCTTGGAACCTGGCGGTGAGGTTTTCGAGGTCCTCCGCTTCGTCGGTGTCCACCATCAGCTCGAAGGACTGGCCTGCGTAGCGCAGGTCGGCCCGGCGGTGGAACTGCGGGGAATCGAGGTCCTTTGATGCGCGGTCCTGCAACGTCTCGAAGGAGGCTTCTATATCCTCCTGGTCCAGTTCATCCAGAGACGAGAGGAGCGGGGTGACGTAGTCGCGGCGGGGGTCGGAGACGGCGAGGCCGAGGGCGCTGAGGACGCCGCTGCCTTTGGGGACGAGGACGGTTTTCATGCCGAGTTCTTCGGCCAGGGAACAGGCGTGAAGGGGACCGGCCCCCCCGAAAGCGACCAGGGCGAACTCGCGGGGATCCAGGCCACGCTCGACGCTTATGACGCGCAGTGCCCCGACCATCTCCATGTTGGCGACCTGCACCACCCCGAGCGCGGTTTCCAGCGCGTCCATGCCAGCTCCTTCGCCCACCCTTTCGAGGGCTTCGGCGGATCTCTCACGGCTCAGAGCGACCTCGCCGCCCAAAGTTGCGCCGTCCTGAAGGTAGCCGAGGAAGAGGTTAGCGTCGGTGACGGTGGGCTCCTCGCCGCCTTTGCCGTAGGCTGCTGGGCCAGGGTCCGCGCCCGCTGAGTGAGGACCGGCGCGCAGTGCGCCGCCCGCGTCCACCCAGGCTATCGAGCCGCCACCCGCGCTCACGGTGTGGACATCTATCATGGGAAGTTTTATGGGGACACCGGCGACCGCCGCCTCCGTGGTCGTGAGGGCTTCGCCGTCCAGGATGGGCGCGACGTCCGAGCTGGTCCCGCCCATGTCGAAGGTGAGGAGGTTCCTATATCCACTCTTCTCAGCCACGTAAGCCGCCCCGACCACGCCGCCCGCCGGCCCTGATAGCACGCAGGCCGCCGCGCTCTTTGCGGCTGCGGAAAGCTCCGTCACGCCGCCGGAGGACTGCATTACCAGTGGCTCCGGCATCCCCGCGCCCTCGACCTCGCCTCCGAGGTTCGAGAGATACGCGGCGAGCTTCGGTCCGAGATAGGCGTCCGCTACCGTGGTCGAGAACCGCTCGTACTCCCTGAACTCGGGCAACACCTCGCTGCTGAGGGAGACGTGTACATCCGGCAACTCCGCTCGAAGCACCTCTCCGATCCTGTTCTCGTGTTCCGGGTGCGCGAAGGCAAAGAGCAGGCACACCGCCACGGCCTCGACCTCCGCATCTTTCAGGGCGGATACTGTTCTCTCCAAGCTCTCTTCGTCGAGGGCTTCTATTTCGCCGTCCGATCCCATCCGTTCGCGGACGGTGAAGCGCAACTCGCGGGGGACGAGGGCGGGGGGACGGTCCATCGCCAGGTCGTAGAGGGATGGGCGGTTCTGGCGGGCTATCTCCAGCACGTCACGGAAGCCTTCGGTGGTGACGATGGCGGTTCTCGCGCCCCGGCGTTCCAGGAGGGCGTTGGTGGCGACCGTCATGCCGTGGGCGAAGGCGATCACGTTGTCAGCCTCTATCCGCGCCGCCCGGATGCTGTTCATCACGCCTTCCGATTGATCCCGCGGCGTGGATGGAACTTTGGAGGTAATGAGCCTGCCTCCGCCGAGGGCTACGAGGTCCGTGAACGTGCCGCCCACGTCCACGCCGAGGCGAAGGTTGCTCATCAACTATCCTTGCTCGGCGACGAGCCGACGTTCTTCGGGGTCTTTCTCGTAGATGTCCTTGCGGTAGGTCTCGGCTGCGAGAACGTAGCAAAGGACGCTCAGGGCGCAGAGGGCTGCTATGTAGATGGAGATGAGGGTCGTTCCGCCGACGGGGTAGAGTATGGCGGCGATGATCGGGGCGAGCGCGCCGCCAAAGATGCCGGAGATCTGGTAGGCGAAGGAGGCCCCAGAATATCTCACGCGGGTGCCGAAGAGTTCCGCGTAGAAACTGGCCTGGACCCCGTAGACGGCGGCGTGTCCGACTGAGAGCCCGGCTACGAGGGCCACGACGATGAGGATCGTATTCTCCGTATTCAGCAGGCCGAAGAACGGGAAGATCCAGATCCCCATGAAAGCCGCCCCCGCTATCAGGAGCGGCCTGCGTCCGTACCGATCCGAGAGTCCGGCGAAGAAGGGAATCGTGAAGATCTCGATAAGGGCTGCTATCGAGACCGCGATGAGTGCTACGTTCTGCGATAGGCCGAGGTTCGTGGCGACGTGGGTGAGCGAATAAAAAGCCACAATGTAGAAGGCCGCGTCTATGCCGATGCGGGAGCCAACGCCCAGGGCGACGTTCTTGGGATATGTACGCAGCACGTCCACGATTGGCGCTCGCGCCTCCGTCCCCGAATCGCGCACCCTGGAGAAGGCCGGACT
>JACDGB010000436.1 GCA_013815485.1 Rubrobacter sp. | reverse complement strand
CTGGAACGCGACCGTTCCACGTAGGCATAGAGAGCGAATTGTAGGGTATGATAGGCAGAGTTGAAGTGTCCGAGTGCTTTACAACAGGGTATTGCGAAGGCCGCTACTCCGGCGGTTCGAGCGAGACTACCCGAAGAGCAGACTTGAGGGTGTGATCCGGATGGAACAAAGCACGGGAAGCCAGTTCTACGGGCCGAACCTCGGCTACGTATTGGAGCTTTACGAAAAGTACAAGGAAGACCCAGAAAACGTGGACGAAGAAACGCGCGACTTCTTCGAGCAGTGGAGACCGCCGCAAGTCTCCGGCGCGAATGGGCATGAGGTATCAGGTGCGTCCGCCATCGCGGGCGCGGGCGTCGGCGCGGCGGGGGGAGCGGCGGATGTGGAGAAGAGCGTCGGAGCGTCGAAGTTCATCCGCCACGTACGGGACTTCGGGCATATGGCGGCGCAGCTCGACCCACTCGGGAGCGAGCCTCCCGGTGACCCGACGCTCGATCCCGCCTTCTACCGCATCAGTGAAGAGGATCTCGAAGCTCTTCCGACCTTGATCATCGGCGGGCCGGTCGCTAAACGCACCGCCAACGCGAAGGAGGCGGCAGACGAACTGCGCCGTCTGTACTGCAACACCACCGGCTACGACCTCGGCCACGTCCACAATCCGGAGGAACGGTTCTGGCTGCGAGAGGCGGTCGAGTCCGAGCGTTTCGGGGGGACCGGAAACATGCCGGTGGATGATGCGAAGCGGCTCCTGAAGAAGCTCACCCGCGTAGACACCTTCGAGAAGTTCCTGCACCGGACCTTCCTCGGGCAGAAGCGGTTCTCCGTCGAAGGCACCGACATGGTCGTGCCGATGCTCAACTACCTTACCCGCGCCGCCGTCGACGAAGGCACGCCGGAGATGGTCATGGGCATGGCCCACCGTGGGCGCCTCAATGTTTTGGCTCACGTCTTGGACAAGCCTTACTCCAGGATCTTCAACGAGTTTCAGCAACCGGACAAGGGTGAGCAGTCTTCGGTCTCGGAGAGCCCTGGCAGCGCCTGGGTCGGGGACGTGAAGTACCATCTCGGCATTCGGGGCTTCGGGTTGAGCGAGGACGAGGCCGATCAGCGTGTCATGATCAACCTCGCGCCAAACCCGAGCCACCTCGAACACGTCAACCCCGTGGTCGAGGGAATGGCCCGCGCCGCCCAGGAGCAGCGCGACACCGCCGGGCCACCGCAACACGACCCGAAGGCTTCACTGCCGGTCGTGCTGCACGGCGACGCGGCATTCCCCGGAGAGGGAGTAGTCGCCGAGACCCTCAACCTCAGCCGCCTGCCCGGCTACACCACCGGGGGCACCATCCACATCATCACCAATAACCAGCTCGGCTTCACCACCGAGCGCCGGGACGCGAGGTCTACTACCTACGCCAGCGACCTGGCGAAGGGGTTCGAGATCCCGGTCGTCCACGTCAACGCCGACGACCCGGAGGCGTGCATGGCGGCCGTCACGCTGGCCTACGCCTACCGCGAGCGGTTCGGCAAGGACTTCATGGTGGACCTCGTCGGCTATCGCCGCTACGGTCACAACGAGGGCGACGAACCCGCCTATACCCAGCCGACGATGTACGAGGAGATCTCCAATCACCCGTCGGTGCGCGAGCTATGGGCCGAAGAGTTGGAGCGGCGGGGCGCGATCGAGAACGGCGAAGCAGACCAGATGGTCGAGGAGATCCGGACCCGCATGGAGCAAGTCCGCGAGAAGCCTTCCGACGAGAACCTCGACGAAGATGTCGTAACAGACCAACCTCATACCCCGATCGTGGAGATACCACAGACGGCCGTCTCCCGCGAGAGGCTCGAAGGTCTGAATGAAGCCCTTCTGGAACGCCCCGAGGGCTTCGAGGCGAACTCCAAGCTGGAGCGGCTGTTCCAGAGGAACCGCGGCGAACTCGACAGCATAGACTGGGCGCACGCCGAGGCGCTGGCTTTCGCCTCGCTCTTGGAAGACGGGATGCCAGTGCGCCTCACGGGACAGGACTCCGCGCGGGGGACCTTCTCCCAGCGACACGCCGCTCTGTACGACGCCAGGACCGGCGAGCAGTACGTGCCGTTGCAGAATATCCCGCAGGCGAAGGCATCGTTCGCGGTACACAACAGCCCGCTCTCGGAGATCGCGGTGATGGGCTTCGAGTACGGTTACTCGGTGAACTCGGATGACACGCTGGTTTTGTGGGAGGCTCAATACGGCGATTTCGCTAACGTGGCCCAGCCAATAATAGACCAGTTCATAATCAGCGGTCAGGCCAAGTGGGGCCAGACTTCGGAGCTGGTGATGCTCCTGCCGCACGGCTACGAGGGACAAGGTCCCGAGCATTCATCGGCCCGGCTGGAGCGGTTTTTGCAGCTCGCGGCGCACGAGAACATCCGGGTCGCCAACCTCACCACGGCGGCCCAGTACTTTCATCTGCTGCGCGCCCAGGCCATGCTCCAGGACAACCAACGTCCGCTCATCATCATGGCGCCGAAGAGCCTGCTGCGAAACCC
>JACDGB010000435.1 GCA_013815485.1 Rubrobacter sp. | reverse complement strand
CCCCAGAGAACGCAGATAATCCTCCCCCGCCCCGAGGTTCGAGCCGTCCGCCGCCCGACCCACCGTATACACCGGGGGATGCTCACAGATGATGAAGGTGTCCGGGATATCGTCTCGCTTGCGAAGGCGCGCCATCTCCCGCTGCATCTCCCACGCCTCGGCGTATGGCGTCAGCCCCGGCAACCGCCGCACCTCGACGGAAGAGTCCGCGAAGGCGCGCTTCTCCAACTCCAAAGCAGAAGCTCCTAGACGCTCGCGCCCAGGACATTCTGCCTTGCATCCGAGGTCTGCTCGTGGGCGTGGTAGGAGCTGCGGACCAGCGGCCCGCTCTCGACGTGCCGGAAGCCGAGCTCGAAGCCGAATTTCTTGAGATCCGCGAACTCTTTGGGCTTGTAGTAGCGGCTCATCGGGAGGTGATTCTCGGTCGGGCGAAGGTACTGGCCGATGGTCAGGATGTCAACGTCATGGTCGCGCAGGGCGCGCATGGTGGCGTGGATCTCCTCCCCCACCTCCCCGAGGCCAACCATGAACCCACTCTTCGTCAGCCCGTCCGGGTTGAGCGCCTTGGCGTACCGGAGGACTTCGAGCGAACGCGCGAACTTCGCCTGCGGACGCACCGCCGGGTACAGGCGCGGCACCGTCTCGATGTTGTGGTTGAACGTGTCGGGACGGGCGGCGATGACCGTCTCTATGGCATCACGGTCGCCCTTGAAGTCCGGGGTGAGTACCTCCACGGCGCAGCCTGGGACTTCTTCCTTTATCGCCCGAATCGTGGCGGCGAAAATGGATGCTCCCCCATCCGGCAGTTCGTCGCGGTTCACACTGGTTATGACGGCGTGTTCGAGGCCCATCTGCTTGGCGGCGTCCGCGACGCGGTATGGCTCGTCGAGATCTAATTCCTGCGGCTTGCCAGTCAGGACGGCGCAAAATCCGCAGGAGCGGGTGCAGACGTTGCCCAGGACCATGAACGTCGCCGTGCGATTGTTCCAGCACTCCCCGATGTTCGGACAGCGGGCCTCTTCGCAAACCGTGTGGAGGTTCAGGCCGCGCATCGTCTCCTTGATATCGCGGTACACCTCGCCGCCCGGCACCTTCGCCTTTAGCCAATCGGGGCGACCGTGCGCTCCGGGCGCTCCATTTCTCTGTTGTTTGAAGGGCAGGTATTCCGTTGGGGCACCGTCTGGCGGCGGGGTCACCGGACGATCCTCCCAGCGATGCCGCACCTCGAAGGTGCGCGTTCCGTTCTCCAGGACTTTGAGGTTGATCTGCCTTCGCGCCACCGTTCTCCTATCTTCGAAGATTTTCCGTTCATATTACCGCACCGGATGAAGACGTTGCTGTGTCACGCATCGCCCCTGCGCGGTTCACTCCAAACCTGGACGAACACCAGAACAGGAACTTCGGCTGATGCGAAATAGGAGAGGAAGTTTTTACGGCCCGTTCTCTATCGAGGTCTCTGTCTCCGTGCGTCTGGCGAGGATGGAGAGCTCCAAGGCGCGCCGCTCCAGCGTCTCCCTGAGTTCCGCCGGACGCCGGATGATGAAGGAGCATTCCAGGCCGGCCAGCACATGCGCCACCCAGTCCAGGTTCGAGGTAGAACACCGCATTAGGATGCCTCTATCCGTCCGCACCAGCGAGAACCCTATTGGCGGTAGCTGCCAGCGGGCGTCCTCCATCCCCGTCTCCAACAGCACCTCGACCGGCCACTCATCCGGCGTATCCGCCACCGCGTTGAGCAACGCCTCCGGAGAATCGAGGCCCTTCGGACGCTCGAAGGTCTCTTCGAGAAGCGTAGCCTCCAGGATTCTATCCACCCGGAACAGCCGCAGACCACCGCGCAGATGACAATGACCGACCATATACCAGTAACCCTCCCGGTGCATCACGCCGTATGGATCGACCGCGCGCTCTGTCTCCCCGGAGCTACCGGAGCGATACCGCATCCACACTCTCTTCCGCTCGCCCACGGCGGCGGCGAGGGTCAATAGCGACGCGCTGCTGGCTGACGCCGTGGGACGCGCAACGGCGACGGAAACGGTATCCTCGAGCGTGCGCGCCCTTCCGCGAAGGGCATCGGGCATCACCCTCTCCAGCTTCGCCAGAGCCCCCTCGACCGCCGGCGCCGCGCCCGCCAGCCCAAGCCTGCGAGCGGCCAGAAGACCCAGCGACAACCCCAGCGCCTCCTCCTCGGTGAACATCATCGGCGGCAGCTTGTACCCGGATCTCAGCGAGTAGGCGCCGTGGCGACCGCGCTCCCCCTCCACCGGCATACCCATCTCCTGGAGCATGACCGCGTAGCGGCGCACCGTCCGCTCCCCAACCTCCAGCCTGCGGGCGAGCTCCGGCCCCCCGATCCTACCCCGCGCCTGCAACAACTCCAGCATCGAGAGCAGCCTCGTCGTGGGTCTGGAACCGTACACTTCCCACCTCCAAAAACTTCCCCGAAAGTCCCGTTTATCAGGACCAGTTGTGACCTCTTTCAGAGGTAAGATCATAACGTAATAAGCCAGAGGAGAGAGGGGATCTGCAA
>JACDGB010000434.1 GCA_013815485.1 Rubrobacter sp. | reverse complement strand
AGCGGTTCGGCATGACCCACTTCGTGAACCCGAGCGAGGTGGAAGGGGATCTCGTGCCGTATCTCGTGGATATCACGGATGGCGGAGCGGACTACAGTTTCGAGTGCATCGGGAACGTGAACGTGATGCGACAGGCGCTCGAATGCGCGCACCGGGGATGGGGTGAGAGCATCATCATCGGGGTCGCGGGTTCGGGGCAGGAGATCTCCACCCGTCCATTCCAGCTCGTAACGGGCCGGGTATGGAAGGGGAGTGCCTTCGGCGGCGCGCGCGGAAGGACGGACGTGCCGAGGATCGTGGACTGGTACATGGAAGGCAAGATCGAGATAGACCCACTCATCACCCACACGATGGGCCTCGACGATATAAACAACGCCTTCGACCTGATGCACAGCGGCGAATCCATCCGCAGCGTGGTGAATTTTTAGCGGTCAGCTATCAGCCGTCAACTTCTAAACATCGTAGAAAGGGACCATGACGAACTTGAACAACCTGGGCGAGCACACCTGCTTCGGCGGGACCGTCTCGTTTCACGAGCATCACTCGGAATCTTGCGACGCGAATATGCGCTTCGCGGTCTATGCGCCACCGCAGGCAGAGAGCGGCCCCGTCCCGGTTCTGTACTACCTCGCTGGTCTGACCACGACGGAGGAGACGTTCGTGACGAAAGGCGGCGCGCAACGATACGCGGCGGAGCGCGGGCTCATGCTCGTCGCCCCAGACACTAGCCCCCGGAACCTCGGTCTCCCTGGCGAGGACGACGACTACGACTTCGGCTCCGGCGCGGGCTTCTATATGGATGCGACCGCCGAGCCCTGGTCGCGGCACTACCGGATGTACAGCTACGTCACGCATGAGTTGCCAGCGTTGATCGAGGAGCATTTCGCGGCGCGGTCCGGTGTACGGGGGATCTTCGGGCACTCGATGGGCGGGCACGGCGCGCTCACCATCGCGCTCAAGAACCCGGATCTCTACCAAAGCGTCTCGGCCTTCGCACCCATCGCCGCCCCGATGCGCGTCCCGTGGGGTGAGAAGGCGTTCTCGGGCTATCTGGGCGAGGACAGGGAAGCATGGCGCGAGCACGACGCAAGTGAGATCGTGGGCCACAGTCCCTTCCCTGATGGACGGACCATACTCGTGGATCAAGGTTCCGCCGACGAGTTTCTCGACGAGCAACTCAGCCCGGATGTCTTCGAGGCCGCCTGCGCCGAAGCCGGACAGCCGCTCGACCTCCGGTGGCGCGAGGGCTACGACCACGGCTACTACTTCATCTCCACCTTCATGCAAGACCATATCGAGCATCACGCGGGGATCCTGCTATAGCCAGCAGGATAGGCGACGGAGCAGGAACACGAAACTATGTCCAGCCTCTTGCAGCTTGACGGCGATGTCGGCGCTCCAAAAAGGCGGTCCACCTGGAGGCTGGATGATTCCCAACTGCGGCTTGGTCGGGAGATCCCCGCGCGTACGCCTCGATGGGATGCCGCTAGCGAAGATGACGAGCCTGCCGCCGCGCGCGTCGCTCAGGCTAAAAAGTTCCTGTCCGGACTGCGTCAGCGAGTTCAGGTCCCTCGTCTCGGTCTGGAAGGCGATGTACGCCCGCATCCACGACCGTGATGTCAACCGGGGAGTCTCTCCCCTGCCTTCTCCTCCGCCGCCGCGAAGGGCCGAGGAGAGACTCCCCGGCCCCAAAACTGACACCTGATGCCTATTTCCGCGACCAGTGACCTTCGTCCACCTCGGTCTCGGCTAGCTCCAGGGTGGCGGCGTGGCCGACGAAGTTAACGTGCCGGTTGACCGCGTAGAGCGCCTGCGGGGCGACCAGGAAGACCGAGAGCGCCTCCTCGTAGACGTAACGGTCGATCTCGGCCGCGATCTCACCCTGGCGCTCCGCGTCGATCTCGGTGGCGAAACGCCCCATTAACTCCTCGAACCCGGGGACCGGCGGTCCCGCGCGGAACGGCCCGTCGGCGGCGACGTACGCGCCGTGTATGAACGCCGGCGGCGCGTCGGAGTTGAGGTCGATCCAGGCGTGCACCAAGACGTCGAACGGCAGCTCCATGACCTTCTCCACGAGTGCGTGTTGCGCGACGAGCAGATCCTCGTCCGGGATGATCGTCAGGTCCACCTCGATGCCTAAAGAGTTGCGGAAGTCCTCTGCGAGCATGTTCGCCACCGGCTCGACGTCGCTCGTCGCGGCGAGCTTCAAGGCCCGTCCCTCGGGCCAGCCGGCCTCGCTCATGAGGCGCCGGGCTTCTTCGGCGTCGTGCGAATAGGGCTCGGCACCCGAGAATCCCCCGGCGTAGTGCGGGGTAAGCCCGGAGAGCGCATGAGCGTAGCCGGCGAACCCCTCCCGGACGAGGCGGTCGCGGTCCACGGCCAGGTTGAGCGCCCGGCGCGCGTTAGCGTCCTTTAGGGGAACGTCGTCTGTGAAGCGGTTGATCACACCCGTCACCACACGCATCGCGTCCACGGCGTGCAGCCGGGCGTGCTCGGAGTTCTGAACCCTTTCGGCGTCCAAGGGATCTACC
>JACDGB010000433.1 GCA_013815485.1 Rubrobacter sp. | reverse complement strand
GCGCCACCGGACGCCTATGGCGAGGAGTACAAGAAGTGGCGGCTGGAGACTTTGCCCATATTGCCAGAGCGGTTCAAGGTGCGGGTGAACGCGAAGACCAGGGATCAATTCTCGGTGGTGAAGGGTTTGATGCGCGACCCGTCCGTAACCGAAGTCGTGAACGCCTGTGACGCGGGACGGGAAGGAGAGTTGATCTTCGCTTACCTCTACGGTCTCTCCGGGTGCAAGAAGCCGGTGCGGCGGTTGTGGATCTCCTCCCTCACCCCCGAGGCGATAAGGGATGGGTTTGCTTCTTTGCGGGATGGCCGCCGGATGAAACCCCTCGAAGACGCCGCGAGAAGTCGTGGGGAGGCCGATTGGATGGTGGGCATGAATGCCACCCGAGCCTACTCCGTCCGCTTCGGCGGATACAAAAACGTCCTCTCTATCGGTCGCGTCCAGACCCCGACCCTGAAGTTGTTGGTGGACCGTGAAAGGGAGATAGAGGACTTCGAGCCCGAGAAGTTCTGGACCGTCTACGCCCGCTTCGCCCGCGAGGAGAACACCTACGATGGCGTCTGGTTCAGCAAGAAGGAGAACCGCCTCAAAGAGAAGGAGGCCGCCGAGAGGATCGCGGAGAAGGTGCGCGGCGGCGTTGGCGCGGTCAAGAAGGCGGACAAGAAGACTGCTTCGGAGAGACCGCCGCTACTCTACGACCTGACGGAGCTTCAGCGCAACGCCAACGCCCGGTATGGGTTCACGGCGGATCGGACACTGAAGGTCGCCCAGGCACTGTACGAGGAGCGCAAGCTCATCACCTACCCTCGCACATCCAGCCGCTACCTCTCGAAGGACATGGCCGGTGGATTGAAGAAACGGGTCGAGGCGGCGGGCACCCTCCCCGACCTCGCACCGTTCGCGGAGAAGCTGCTCGCGGCGGACAAACTCCAGATCTCTAAGCGCATCGTGGACGACTCCAAAGTAACGGACCACCACGCCATCATCCCGACGAACAAGAAATCCTCGGGCAACCTGCCGCCGGACGAGGCGAAGGTCTACGATCTGGTGGCGCGGCGTTTCCTGACGGTGTTCTTCCCGGCGGCTCGCTTTGAGAATACGACCGTTATCACGGCGGTACGGGATGAGACGTTCTTGTCGAAGGGACGGGTCGTGCTGGAGGTGGGATGGCGGGCACTGTACCCGGACGGGGTCGGCGGGAGGAAGGAGAAGGAGCCACCCGTGCTGCCGCCTGTCGAGGTGGGGCAGGAGTGGCGGGTGGCGAAGGTCGCGGTCAAGGAAGGGGAGACCAAGCCGCCGCCGCGATATTCCGAATCCGCGCTGCTCGGGGCGATGGAGACGGCTGGGAAGTTCGTCGAGGACGAGGAACTGCGGCAGGCGATGAAGGACTCCGGGCTCGGGACGCCGGCCACGCGGGCGGCGACCATCGAGCGGCTCATCGGCGTGGGCTATCTGGAGCGGGAGAAGAAAGTGCTCGTCCCGACGGGGAAGGGGCGGGCCTTGATCCGTTTGCTCGGTGACAGCCGCATCTCATCCCCCGAACTCACCGCCCGCTGGGAAGAACGCCTCGCAAAAATGGAGCATGGGACAGAAACCCGTCCCGATTTCATGGCGGACATAGGCGATTTCGTCCGCAACCTGGTCGAAGAAGCCCGAGTCAAGGAAGGCGAGAAAGTCGCCACCCCCGCAAAACGCAACGGAAAGCGAGGCGCGTCCACGAGCAAACTTTCTGGCGAGACGGTCGGGGCGTGCCCGAAATGCGGCGCGCCGGTGGTGGAGACGAAGAAGGCTTTCGGGTGCTCGGCGTGGAAACAGAGCGGATGCGACTTCGCCGTCTGGAAGACCGTCGCGGGCAAGCGCGTCAGCGAAGCCCAGGTGAAACAACTCCTCGCGAAAGGCCGGACCGGACAACTCAAGGGCTTCAAGAGCAAGGCCGGTAAACCCTTCGAGGCGGCACTCTCATTGGATGGGGAGTACCGGGTCAAGCTGGAGTTCGAGAATGGACGTTAGCCGACGGTCTTCAAGAAATTTCCTCATCTCATCAATCATGAGGACCGGCCCGATGCGTATGATGGGCTTCGTATCCCGAGCAGTGGCGTCCTCGGAGTAGCCGCGCGGAGCTACAGTTGGGTCTGCCCGCAACGCAGAGGCTGCTTCGGCGGTCTCTGCGTTTTCATGCGCTAAACTCTTTCGACGTATGAGAGTGATCGTCGTCGGGGCCGGCCTTGCCGGCCTCACATGTGCAAAGGTATTGAATGAGGGCGGGGCCGAAGTCGCCGTGTTCGAGGCGTCGGACGGCGTCGGTGGTCGGGTACGCACCGACGGGCGGGACGGGTTCCTGCTCGACCGAGGCTTTCAGGTTTACTTTACCGCCTATCCCGTCGCCCGCCGCCATCTGGATCATGCAAAGCTCGACCTTCGGGCTTTCGATCCGGGTGCCGTGGTCTGTCGGGGAGGGAGGAAAAGTATTCTCTCCGATCCCAGGCGAGATCTCGGCTCACTTGCGCCCTCGATCCTCTCGGATGCCGCCACCGCG
>JACDGB010000432.1 GCA_013815485.1 Rubrobacter sp. | reverse complement strand
GCTTCCGAGGCCGCCCGTGCCGACCGTCAAGACCTTCGCGGCCTTCAATTTCTTCTGTCCGTCGAGCGCGACCTCCGGCATGATGAGGTGGCGGCTGTAACGGGAGATCTCATCGTTGGAAAGCTCCACCGTCCCGTTGGGTGACTCTACTAATGGCTGGCGCGTCTGCATGATGTGAGATCCTTTCAGTTTGAAAAGTTAGTGAAGAAAACGAGTGTTTTAAAGTTCTCTACATCGTCCTCCGGCGGAGCCACCGGCGATGGAGGGGATTATGGAGAGTTCGTCGCCGTCGGAGACTTCGGTGTCGGGGCCGTCGAGGTAGCGGATGTCCTCGTCACCCTTGTACACGTTGACGAACGAGCGCAGTTTGCCGTCGCCGGTGTAGAGATGCTGGCGCAGATCCGGGTGCTGATCCGTGAGGTTGTCCAGCGCCGCACCCGCCGTGCCGCCACTTACCTCGACCTCGGAGTTGCCGCTGACGTACTGCCTCAAGGGAGTTGGGATCCTGACTTTCGTCATATGATTCTCCTTCCGTTTCTAGCCTAGGATGGGTTCTTCGTCGTAGCCCGAGCGGTCATCCTTGAGGACCCACGAGCGCATGTCCTCGATCCCGTCCTCGGAGACGGAGGCTATCACGTACGACCAGCCGGGCCAGGCGTGCTCGCGGTCGTAGTCCGAGGGCTCCGCCGAATGGTCCGGGTGCGAATGGTAGACGCCCAGGATATCCATGTCCCGCTCGCTGGCCCGCTTATCGAAGGCTATGTATTCCTTCGGGTCTATGAGGAACCGGCGGCTGCGCTCGTCTTCGTGGGTGTTCTCCGCGCGCCACACATCAACCACGATCTTCATCTCCTCGACGTCCATGCCCACCATTACCCCGGAGCACTCCTCGGGATACGCTTCTTTCGCATGGTCGTGGATATGACCGGCGTCGCCGGCCCCGATCTTGAGCGGCAAGCCTATTCCTCCCAGAAACGCTCGGAGAGGTACTTGTCAGCCCCGTCGCATAAGATAGTTACGACCGTCCCGTATTCGATCTCCCGCGCCACCTTCGCCGCCGTGGCGACCGCCGCCCCGGCGGAGATGCCGATTAGGATTCCCTCCTCGCGAGCCACGCGCTTGACCATCTCGTAAGCGTCCTCCGTGGGGGTGCGTCTGTTCTCGTCAGCGACTGAAGGATCGTAGATGTGAGGCACGATTGCGCTCTCCATGTGCTTCATGCCTTCGAGGCCGTGGAACGGGGAGTCGGGCTCGAAGGAGATCACCCGTATGTCCGGGTTGTATTCCTTGAGACGGCTCGCCGTCCCGACGAAAGTTCCGCTGGTCCCGAGGCCCGCCACGAAGTGCGTGATCTCGCCGCCGGTCGCGTCCCAGATCTCCGGCGCCGTTGACTCGTAGTGCGAGCGCGGGTTGGCCGGATTACTGTACTGGTCGGGGTAGAAATACCGCTCCGGATCCTCGGCGTACAGCTTCCGCACCTCCCGGATGGCTCCGTCCGAACCCTCGCCGGGGTCGGTTAGCACGAACTCCACGCCGTAGGCCCGCAGGATCTTCTTCCTCTCTTCGCTGGCGTTCCTGGGCATGCACAGCTTGACCTTGTAGCCGAGAGCAGCCCCGATCCAGGCGTACGCGATGCCGGTGTTTCCGCTCGTGGCGTCCAGGATGGTCTTCTCTGGCGTGAGCAACCCTCGCTCCTCGCCGTCCCGTATCATCCACAATGCAGGCCGATCCTTCACCGAACCGCCGGGGTTGTACCATTCCGCCTTCCCGAAGATGCTCACGCCCGGCGTCTCCGCCGAAATGGAAGGCAACTCCAAGAGCGGCGTGTTCCCAACGAGGTCCACGTTGCGCGTGCCCACCGAAGCTCGTTCTTTAATCCGAGTAATCATGTCGGGATTATTATACAGGGTCATTCCACGTCGTCCACAAGAAGCAGGAAAGCAAGTTATCTGGCTATCGTGATAGCCGGAAGGCCAGTAAAAAGCCTTCCGGCTATGGTTGGTGCGATGTGAGCATCATAACGGAGCCTGGTGTCCCCGCGCTACGGTTGTGGGTTGAAGAATCATTAATTAGCCTAAAGTTTCGAGAACTTCCGGCAGGTGTCGGCGGCGGCAGGTGAAGATGGGAGTGTCGAGTTCGGTGTACGCGCTGGCCTCTGACTCGCGCAGCTCCATCATCAGGTCCTGGAACTTCTCGGGTGACTCGGCCTCGAAGGAGAGGATGAACTCGTAGTCTTCTATGCCGAAACAGTAGGCTGTATTGTTCTTTACCGGGTAGTGTTTGCGGCCTATGTGCATGTGTTCGTTCATCATGCGCTGACGCTCTTCGACGGGGAGGCGGTACCATTCTCGCGTCTTCACGAACGGATAGACGAAGAGGTAGTCGCCTTCGCCGGGGACGATGTAGCGCCGGTTCTCGAAGCCGGGGGTATGCTCGCCCACGTAGATAGAACGCCGCGCCAGCCCGAAGTACGAATACGTGACGCTCAGGTATCTCCCGAGGCTTGTCTTCATGAGGGCGGATTGCATCGCCTCT
>JACDGB010000431.1 GCA_013815485.1 Rubrobacter sp. | reverse complement strand
GCCAGCTTGGAGAGGAGCCGCTCTATCTTGCGGGTCCCGCGCTCGTTGGGGACCGAAAGCGGCGCGTCAACGCCCATGATCACGCCTCGCCGATCCGCCGTGTACCCCTCGACGGCCCCGGATACCTCCCCGACGCTCGCGGCGAACGAGTTGGCGATAATGCCACCCCGTTCGTCCAGCACCACCAGACAGGACGTGCCATCCTTCGCGTCGCTCGGCCTCCACGCCAGCGAACAACCAACGAACCTCATGCCTTCACCCCCACTCCGGCCACGACCTCCGCGACCTCCTCGCAGACCCCGCAGCAGACCGCCTCGTCCACATGCTCGACCATTACCCGTACCATAGGCTCCGTCCCGCTAGGGCGGATCAGTATTCGCCCCTCCGTCCCGAGCCGCGCCTCAGCCTCTGCAACGGCGCGTTCGACCCTCTCCGAAACAGCAGCCGATTTCGCCGATGCCGGATCTTCGACCGTGACGTTGATCAAGGTCTGCGGGTACATGTTCATCACTTCAGCGAGTTCCGACAGCGGCTTCCCGGTACGAACCATCACGTCCAGGATGGCGAGCGCCGTCACGATACCATCGCCGGTCGTGACGTGTTCGGAGAGGATCACATGCCCCGACTGCTCCCCGCCAACCGACGCCCCAAGCCGCCCCATCGCCTCCGCAACATGCCGGTCCCCAACCGGCGTCACCTCGCATGGGATGTTCAAAGAATCCATCGCCTTGAAGAACCCCAGGTTGCTCATCACAGTAACGACCACGCCACCAGCGAGCATACCGCGTTCTTTCAAGTCGCGGGCAAGGATGGCGAGGATTTTATCCCCGTCCACGACGTTCCCTTTCTCGTCCACCGCCAACACCCGATCTGCATCTCCATCGAAGGCGAAAGCCACATCATGCCCAGCGACATCCAGGCCATCAACGTGCGTCGAGCCGCAACCCTCGTTGATGTTCGTGCCGTCGGGCTCGTTGCCGATCACCGTGAGGTCCGCCCCGATCCGGGAGAATGCCAGCGGCGCGGCCTCGAACGCGGCCCCGTTGGCGCAATCCAGAAGGACCTTCACGCCTTCCGCCGAAGGACGCAGACGCTCCAGCGCCGCCGCCACGTACATTTCGGTGGCGTCGTCGAGCCGCTCCACCGCTCCGACGCCAGCTCCGGTTGGGCGCACGGGCACTTCGAAGATCATGGCTTCAAACTCCCGTTCCTTTTCGGTGGGGAGTTTGCGGCCTTCGGATGAGAAGAACTTGATGCCGTTGTCCGGGAAGGGGTTGTGAGACGCGCTCACCACCCCGGCCACCGCCGCTCCGAGCCGGGGGGCCAGCGCCGCGACGCCGGGCGTCGGCAAGACACCGAGATCCACCACCCTCGCCCCGCCGCTCGCCGCTCCGGCGGCCAATGCGCCAGAGAGCATGCCACCAGAGAGCCGCGTGTCACGGCCCACTATCATCGGTCCCCCGAAGAGCCGGGCGGCGGCGAGCCCGAGCCGCAGCGCGTCCTCAGGCAAGAGCCCCCTGTTGGCGACGCCGCGCACGCCATCGGTGCCGAACGAAAACTCACGCTCCCCGCGTCTGTCGAATTGTTTCAACCTCACCTCCAGTCGTCCTTCCTTTGCCAGGATATAGCCTGAACCCGGCCTGTTCCCTGTGCGCCAGCGACCTGTAGAAGTCCAGTGACTCATCCGAGGCTATCAGGTCCATGCGTTCGGCTCCAATCTTCTCGAACGCCTCTTCCATGAGCATTCCGCCGATGCCTCCGCAGCGCCATTTCTCGTCCACCGCGAGCAGCGAAAGATGCGCCTGAAGCCCCACGCCGTCACTGAAAACCTGGGCGAATCCGACAACTTCTCTGGAATTCCGCGCCACGGCAACCAGAGCCGTCACCCCCGGCGCGGTGAGAGACTTGAGCGTGAGATCCGGATCATAATGGAAATTGTCCCATTCGAGCGAACAGCACAGCGCGACCACCCCAGAGAGATGCAAGTCCGCGTCGAACGCTTCGCAGACTATCGCCTGGTTCTCCCCATGCTCCATGCGAACCTCCCCGTAGAACGCAAAACGGACCCTTCCGAGTTGCGGAAGGACCCGTTGCGCGCAGCGTCTCGTCTTCAGCGATGCTAGCGCTTGGAGAACTGCGGGCGCTTGCGGGCCTTCTTGAGGCCGTACTTCTTGCGCTCGACGGCCCGTGCGTCGCGGGTCAGGAACCCGGCGCTCTTTAGTTCGCTCCTCGCCTCCTGTGACTCTCCGGCGAGCGCCCGCGCTATGCCGTGGCGCACGGCGTCGGACTGGCCGGTTGGTCCACCGCCCTCGACCCTGACCACCACGTCGTAGCGTTCGCTCGATTCGAGGAGCGTCAGCGGCGAGCGCACGACCTTCTGGTAGAGGGCGCGGGGGAAATACTCCTCCAGGGTACGACCGTTGATCGAGAACTTGCCGTCCCCCGCGAGAAGCCTCACTCGCGCCACGGAAGTCTTGCGGCGTCCGGTCGCCCTGTACAGTGCTTCGGCCATGCTAATTCACCTCGTAAGGTTGCGGG
>JACDGB010000430.1 GCA_013815485.1 Rubrobacter sp. | reverse complement strand
GTCCGGGGTTCCCCGATATCCGTCGCGCCACCGCGTTCTGTTTGAGAGAGCGGCTGCGCCGTCCGGTCCAGCGCCTTTCCGTACGATCGAGGTCGGGCTTCCGCGCCGGCTACCGGCCCTTCCACTCCGGCTTGCGCTTCTCCAGGAAGGCGCAGATGCCCTCCTGCGCGTCGGCGAAGGAGGCGTTGAAGGACATGACTTCCTTGGTGTATGCGTACGCCTGTTCCGTGGGCATGTCGAGCTGGCGGTAGAAAGCCTGCTTGCCGATCCCCACTACGATCGGGCTGGCCTCAGCTATCTTCTGCGCGAGCGCTGTCGTCTGTTCCTCTAGCGCGTCTGCGGCAACTAGTCGGTTCACAAGTCCTTCAGTCAGGGCTTCTTCGGCGGAGATGAACTCTCCGGTGAGGAGCATCTCCATGCTCTTCTTCTGGCCGACGGCGCGGGAGAGGGCGACCATCGGGGTGGAGCAGAATAGCCCAATCCGTACCCCCGGCGTGGCGAAGCGGGCCTCTTCGGCGGCAACCACGAGGTCGCAGGCGGCGGCGAGCTGGCAGCCGGCGGCGGTGGCGACGCCGTGGACCTTCGCTATAACGGGTTGCGGGATGGCTTGTATCGTCTCCATCAATTCACAGCAAACGTCGAAGATGTGCCTGTAGAACCCAGGATCGCGGCCAACCATCTCCGAAAGGTCGTGGCCGGCGCAGAAGGCCGGGCCGTTGCCGCCGAGAATTATGACGGACGCTTCCTTCTCCTCGCCGATAGTCTTGAGGCGGCCAATTAGTTCCTGCATGTGCGCCAGAGACAATGCGTTGCGTTTCTCCGGGCGGTTCATGGTGATGCGGGCTATCTTTCCGTCTCTCTCGAAGAGGACGTGTTCGTAGGT
Source organism: Rubrobacter sp. (assembly GCA_013815485.1). Taxonomy (GTDB): domain Bacteria; phylum Actinomycetota; class Rubrobacteria; order Rubrobacterales; family Rubrobacteraceae; genus JACDGB01. Next base: position 1,656 of record JACDGB010000430.1, on the reverse strand, counting down.
TTTTTCTTGCAGCATGAGAGCCTCCTTCAGGACGCTTTTACTTCGACGTAGGCGGACGACGTACTCGGCTCGGGAACTTCGTAGCCCTCCCGGCGCAAGCCTTCCAGGTGAAACTCGATCGCTTCATGCATGTTGCGCTCGACTTCCTCGTGCGTCGCGCCCGTCGAAACGCAACCCGGAAGATCCGGCGAGTAAGCAGAGTAACCGGTGTCCGTCGGCTCGATGACGATGAGGTACTTCATTCTTTCAACCCCGCCTGTTTGAGGATACTGTTGAGGGTGCCGGGAGCCAGTTCATCGCCCATCTTGCCCGGAACGGTGACGAGGCCGGGCTTGATGGGGTGCTTGAATTGCCGGTGGCTGCCTCTCGTTCGATCTAGATGCCAGCCGTTTCGCTCGATCATCCTGATAACTTCCCGGACTTTCACCTTCGCAGTTTATACTGTCCCGCGGCAGGCACCCTTCATGCAGGGCTGCTAATTCACTCGCTTCTTCTGGCCTCCCCATTCCTTGTCGCGCAGGACGAACTTCTGGACCTTGCCGGTGGACGTTTTTGGCAACTCGCCGAACTCGATGGCGGCGGGAGCCTTGAAGCGGGCGATGTGTTCCTTGCAGAAGTCTATGATCTCCTCTTCCGTAGCCTCCTCGCCTTTTTTGAGGACGACGAACGCCTTCGGACGCTCGCCCCATTTCTCGTCCGGGATGGCGACCACGGCGGCCTCCATCACCGCAGGATGCCTGGAAACCACCTGCTCGACCTCGATTGTCGAGATGTTCTCGCCGCCTGAGACAATGATGTCCTTGTCGCGGTCCCGGATCTCCACGTACCCATCCGGGTGCCACACCGCCACGTCCCCCGAGTGATACCAGCCGCCCTTGAACGCCTCTTCCGTAGCCTCTTCGTTGTCGAAGTAGCCCTTGGCGACCATGTTGCCGTGCATCACGATCTCACCCATAGTCTCACCGTCGCGCTCGACATCGTTCATGTTCTCGTCCACGATGCGCACGAGGTCGGCGGTCGTATAGCCCTGTCCCTGGCGGGACATCAGGCGCGCCTTCTCTTCATTGTCCAACTCGCTCCATTCGGGATGGACGCCGCTCGTTGTCATCGGGCCGTAGGTCTCCGTGAGGCCGTAGATGTGCATGGGCCGGATGTTGAGTTCCTCGAGTTGGCCGAGGAGGGTGGGGGATGGCGGGGCGCCCGCGATGGCGGCGGTCACACTCCGATCCAGCTCGTGGGCTTCGTCAGCGTTGACTATGCCGATCTGGACGGTGGGGGCGGCGCAGTAGTGCGTGATGCCCTCGTTCTCGAAGAGCTCCCAGATCCTGGGCGCCTCGACCTTTCTCAAGCACACGTGCGTCGCCGCCGCTGCCGTGACCGCCCACGGGTAGGTCCAGCCGTTGCAGTGGAACATCGGGAGGGTCCAGAGGTACCTCGTCGAGTAGCCCATCCCCGTCTCGATGACGTTCCCGAGCGCGCTCAGATAGCCGCCGCGGTGGGTGTACATGACGCCCTTGGGCTTGCCCGTCGTGCCGGAGGTGTAGTTTATGGAGATCGTCTCCTCCTCGTCCTCAGGCACGCTCTCGACCCGCTCCGGCGACCCTTCGGCGAGATAGTCTTCGTAGGGGTCCCCGGTCTCGCCGGTGTCGTCTATGC
>JACDGB010000090.1 GCA_013815485.1 Rubrobacter sp. | reverse complement strand
ACCTGGATGGGCTGCGTTCTCTCGGGGCGGAGGTGGATCTGGACCACGGCTTCATCCGGGCTTCGGCGCCCCGCGGTTTGCACGGGGCCGAGGTGTACTTCGAGTACCCGAGCGTCGGGGCGACCGAGAACGTGATGATGGCTGCTACTTTGGCGAATGGGACGACCATTATCGAGAATTGCGCCAGGGAGCCGGAGATCGTGGACCTCGCGGAGTTCTTGAACGCGATGGGGGCTCGCGTCGCGGGGGCTGGCACGGGGCGCATCGTGATCGAAGGCGTCGAGGAGCTATCGCCGGTGGAGTATTCGGTCGTTCCGGATCGGATAGAGGCCGGAACTTTCCTGATGGCGGCTGCCGCGACCGGCGGCGACGTGACCGTGAAGAACGCCGTCCCGCGCCACCTCAAGATGGAGATGGAGAAGCTGCGCGAGATGGGCGTGGACGTGACCGCGACAGAGGACGGCATCCGGGCGCGGGTGGACGACCCGGCGGACCTCTCCGGCGTGGACGTCTCCACGCTCCCGTTCCCAGGCTTCGCCACCGACCTCCAGGCGCAGATGATGGTCCTTCTCACCCGCGCGTCGGGGGCGGGAATCATCACGGAGAACGTCTACGAAAACCGCCTGCAAGTCGCCGAGGAGCTAAACCGGATGAACGCTGGCATAGATCTCTTCGGGGGACACCGGGCGCTCGTGCGTGGACCGAAGCAACTCTCAGGGACCATCGTGCAGTCGCCGGACCTGCGGGGCGGGGCGGCGCTGGTCATGGCCGGTCTCGTCGCCGAGGGGACCACCGCCGTGGACGGCGCCCGTCACATCCTGCGCGGCTACGAAGACTTCGAGGAAAAGCTCTCCGGCCTGGGGGCGACCGTCGCCTTCGAGGCCGGGACGCGCGTCTCGTCCTAGTTTTCGGCGCGTCTTCGGTGGGAAAGCTGTATCCGGTCTGTGCGCGGGCCTGACGCCTGAAACGGAGGAAGCGCTGACGGTATCCACGAATAATGGCGAGGTGTTCGCCCTCACCCGTCGGCTGGCGCGTTATCGCTCGTATACGCCGGGGGTGGCGCAGTCTGCGGTGGACTTCATCAACGGCTGGTTCGAGGCGCGGGGTTTTGATCCCATCCGCTATCATGGCGCGGGACCGGACGGGGAGCTTACTTCGTTGGTGATCCGGGTCGGCTCCGGCGAGCCGCGCATCCTGCTGCACGGGCATGTGGATGTGGTGCCGGGCGAGGAGTGGCAGTTCGAGCCGCACGAAGAGAATGGCGAGCTTTTCGGACGCGGCGTCTATGACATGAAGGGCGCTCTGGCGGCCATGATGTACGCCATCGAAGACCTCAACGAGGTTGGTTGTCCGGCCACGGTGGAGTTGCTCATCGTCCCTGATGAGGAGCGGGATTACGATGGTCCGACGGGGGCTGAGATTTTGATTCGGAACGGCCATCTGGGGGACTTCCTCATCACTGGCGAGCCAACCGATTTCCATATCGGGACGCAGGCCAAAGGAGTGCTAGATCTCCGCGTCACGCTTCTGGGGAAGAGCGCGCACGGCTCGCGGCCCTGGCTCGGCAAGAACGCCGTCCTCATGGCCTACGAGCATTTTTGGCAAGTCAACGAGCTGCCGTTTGCGAGCGAGAGGAGCGAACTCTTCCCGTATCCGAGCATCAACCTGGCGCGTATTATCGGCGGCGACGTCATAAACCGCGTCCCCGACCGCGCTACTTATGACCTCGATGTGCGCTATTTGCCGCGCCAAAACCCGGAGGAGATCACGCGCCAGGTCCGCTCCCTCGATTTTCCCGCCGAAGTCGAAGTCCTCTTCTCCCGCGAACCGACCTACGTCTCCCGCCGCAACCCATACGTCAAGGCGCTGCGCGAGGTCGCGGCCCGTCATTTCCACGGCAACCCCGTGGGCGTCGGGCGTCATGGCGCCTCCGATATCGTGTACTTCCAGCGCGCCGGAGTACCCGGCGTGGAGTTCGGCCCGATAGGCGGCGGGCACCATGGGCCGCGGGAATATGTCGTCTCGTCTTCGCTTGAGACGTACCGGCAGATGCTCGTGCAGTTTGTCCGTATACTGGGACGTAACGGGAAGAGCCGCTAGCAGCAGATTGCTACTGTTAGTAGCTTCTTGAAAGTTTCATGGAACGCGGGTATATTCCGGGTGTTCTCCGGGAAGAAGGATCGACTTGGCTCTAGGATTGATACAGCAGGAGATGGCCTACGGAACGCTGTATTTGTACGTGGGGATCTTCATGCTGTTGGTGACGGGTTTCGTAGCGACCGTGCTGGTTCTGGCGCGCCTGATCTCCCCGAGCCGCCGTTCCACCACAAAGGCCGAGATCTACGAGACCGGCGAGTCCACTGTAACTGACCCGTGGCGGCCTTTCCCGGTTCGTTACTACGTCTTCGCACTGCTTTTCCTCATATTCGATGTCGAGGCCGCCTTCCTCTTTCCGTGGGCGGTCGTTTACCAGGACCTCGGGGTGTATGGATTTGTGGAGATGGTTGTTTTCGTCTCGATCCTGGGCGTGGGCCTCGCCTACGCCTGGAAGAAGGGGGCCCTTAAATGGGTGTAATGCAGCAGTTCAACGAGCCGAACATCATCACGACGAGCACGGACAGGATCTTCAATTGGGGGCGCAAGCATTCGTTGTGGCCGCTCCAGTTCGGGCTGGCGTGCTGCGCCATCGAGATGATGTCAACCGGCATGGCCCACAACGACCTGGAACGCTTCGGGAGCAGCCCGTTCATGGGCTCCCCGCGCCAGGCGGACGTCATGATCGTCTCCGGCACCGTCTCGACCAAGATGGCCGAACGCATGACCCGACTCTACGAACAGATGCCAGACCCGAAATGGGTCATCGCGATGGGCGCCTGCGCTATCTCTGGCGGACCTTTCCTCGATGGCTACTCCGTGCTAATGGGCGCGGACAGGGTGATCCCGGTTGACGTATACGTGCCCGGCTGCCCACCGCGGCCCGAGGCCCTCATCTTCGGCATCCTCACGCTTCAGAAGAAGGTCGAGCGCGATATGCAAGTCGGCTACGTGAAGCCGAGTCCGGCGCTCGTGAACGAGGATGGTTCCATAAACGAGTACCTCCCCGAGCGGGAATACACCGGGATCTCCGAGGGCAAGGCCGCGCGCCTCGACGGCATCAAGCCCCTCAAGCGCACCTACGTCTTCGAGCGCAAGGGAATGCCGCCAGCCTCCCAGACGGACGTTGGTTGGATCCCCAAGGAAGCAAAACAGAAGATCAAAGAACAGAAAAAAGCCGAGAAAGAAGCCGCCGAAGCCGAAACCAACGGCGCTGAGGAGAACTCCAGCGGCACGGCCACCGCGACCACCGAAAAGAACGGCAAGCCGGATGGCAAGGCCGAAGGCAACGGCGCGAAGCAGGAGGACGCCTAGAGTGGCGGTCACGCTGCCGGAGGGCGACCTCCAGACCCGCCTGGAAAGCTACCTCGACGGCTTCAAGAACCGGCACGGCCTGGAGGAGTCGGTAGTCGAAGGCAACGTGGTGAGGGTCGCGGTCGAGCCGGGCTTCGTGCCGGCGGTCCTGGCGACGGCCCGGGAGGCCCTTGGCATCATGCACCTCGCGTTCATCACGGTCGTGGACCGGATGGGATCGTTCGAGGTCCACTACGAACTATTGGACTTGCGAGGTGGGATCGTGCGCGTCAAGACCACGATACAGGGCGAGGAGCCGGTCATAGACACGGTGACGAACATCTACCCGACGGCCAACTGGCACGAGCGGGAGGCTTACGATATGTTCGGGGTCGCCTTCAAAGGACATCCGGATTTGCGCCGGACGTACATGTGGCAGGACCACTTCGACCACCATCCGCTGTTGAAGAGCTTCGAGATCAGCACCCGCCGCACGTTCGAGGGATTGAGGTAGCCCATGCTCAAAGATGAGAAGCGCGTAGAGAGCATCACTTTAAGCGGCCGGGAGAGCGTCCGTCTCGCCAACCCCGACGTTCGGGATGAGTTTGGACTGGAAACACTCGACATGAACATGGGTCCGCAGCATCCGGCCATGCACGGCCTGCTGCGCCTCATCCTGGAACTCGACGGCGAGACGGTGGTGCGTTGCGACCCGGTGATGGGATATCTGCACCGCTGCCAGGAGAAGATCGCCGAGAACCGCATGTACCCGGCGGTCATCCCTCTGACGGATAGGCTCGACTACTTCGCCAACATGCACAACGAGCACGGCTACGTGCTCGCCGTCGAGGATCTGCTCGACGTGGAGATACCGCCCAGGGCCGAGTACATCCGGGTCTTGATGTGCGAGTTGATGCGGCTGGCGAGCCACATCCCGTCGCTCGGGTTCCTGATGCTGGAGCTCGGAGCGTTCACGCCGATCCTGTACTGCTTCCGGGAGCGGGAGCGTATACAGACGATCTTCGAGGCGGTGACAGGGGCTCGGATGATGTTCCATTACATCCGCATCGGGGGCGTCAAGGCGGATCTTCCGCCTGACATCCCGCAGAAGATATGGGACTATATCGAGGGGCTGGAGCAGCGGTTCCAGTCGGATTTCGTGGACCTGATCCAGGGCAACGAGATCTTCATCTCCCGCACGCGCGGCGTCGGCACGATGTCGCAGGAGAAGGCGCTGGAGATGGGCCTGACCGGACCTCCGCTCCGATGCACCGGCGTGGACTTCGACATCCGGCGCGACTACCCGTACAGCATCTATCCCGAGCTGGAGTTCGACGTGATAACGGACCAGGCCGGGGACGTTGAAGCATCGTACCGGGTGCGCATAGCGGAAGCGTTGCAGAGCATCCGGCTCATCAAGCAGTGCCTGGAGAAGATGCCAGAGGGCGAGGTAATGGGCGACCTCGGACGCCGGCTCCGACCTGCGGAGGGAGATGGTTTCGGGCGGGTGGAGAGTCCGCGCGGCGAGTTCTCGGTCCACGTCGTCTCCGACGGATCGGATACTCCGTACCGGGTGCATTACCGCGACCCGAGCTTCTGCAACATGCAGCTTTTGCAGGAAGTGATACCAGGACATTATCTGCCTGACATCATGCCGATCATGGGCCTCATAGACCCGGTCTCCGGCGGATGGGACAAGTAGCGTGCAGACGGTCCTGAACCTGCTTGAGATGGAGCCGATACGCTTCTTCATCGCCTTCGGGGCGATTCTGTTCCTCGTACTGAACCTGGCGGCCATCCTGGTGATGGCGGAGCGGAAGGTAGCGGGCTACATCCAACTCCGCTACGGCCCGAACCGGGTGGGGTGGCGCGGAATTTTGCAGCCGCTGGCGGACATCATCAAGTTGTTCACCAAGGAGAACGTTGCGCCGGGACGGGCTGACCTTTGGATCTTCCTCGGCGCGCCCATCGCCCTGTTCATCCCGGCGGTGCTGGTGTGGATCGTCATCCCATTCGCCCCCGGTGCCGTGGTCGCCGACCTCAACGTCGCTATTCTGTTCTTCGTCGGCGTGACTTCGATCGGGGCATTGGGCGTCATCATGGCGGGCTATGGGAGCCGGTCGAGCTTCTCGCTTTTGGGCGCATTGCGCGGGGCGGCGCAGATGATCTCCTACGAGGTGCCGCTGATCTTGAGCTTGCTCGGGATCGTGATGCTCACCGGGAGCCTCTCGCTGGTTGATGTGGTGAACGCGCAGGGGGATACGTTCTGGAGTTGGTATTTCCTGCCGCAGTTCCCGATGTTCATAGTCTTCTACATCGCCGGGCTTGCGGAGGTGAAGCGGGTTCCGTTCGATTTGCCTGAGGGTGAGAGTGAGATCGTTGGCGGGTTCATGATCGAGTATTCGGGGATGACGTGGGCTTTGATCCAGGCGGCGGAGTTCGCCTCGATGGGGTTGATGTCGGCGATCACGACGACGTTGTTTCTCGGGGGCTGGCAGCCGCCGTTGCCGTTTCTGGATCTCGGGCAGTTCAACTGGTTCTGGTTCGGGATCAAGACCGCGCTCATCATGTTCACGTTCCAGTGGATACGCTGGAGCATGCCGCGCTTGAGGATGGATCAGCTAATGGACTTCGGCTGGAAGATACTCGTTCCGGCGTGCCTGATCTGGCTGTTCGTGACCGCCGGCGTGATGCTCATAATACCGGGTTAGACGGAGAGAGGTAGATATGCCGCAGTTGGGACAGGGAATGCTGAAGGGGATGAGCGTGACGCTCAAACACCTCTTCGGGAAGAAGATCACACGCCAGTACCCGGAATACAAACGCGACCTCCCGGAACGCAGCCGCGGGATGCTCACGGTGGACATGGACCGCTGCATCGCGTGTTTGCAGTGCATGAGGGTCTGTCCGGATCACTGCATCTCCATCGAGCAGACCAAGCGCGACGCCGACGGCTCTGGCAAGGCGAAACCCTACGCGGTCGGCTTCGTGATAGACGACTCGCGCTGCATGTACTGCTCGCTGTGTGTCGAGGTCTGCCCGGTCAACTGCATCTACCACACCGAGGAGTTCGAGGCGCAGGCGTACAACCGACTGGAACTCGCAAGGCAGTTCGGGGAACGTCCCGTTGACCCAACCATAGATCCGCGCCCGACCGTCAAGAAGAAGCCAAAGAAGGCCGCCAAGAAGGCTCCGAACAAAGATGAGGCGGCTTGACGGTCGCGTTCGCCTTCCTCGCCGGGCTGACGCTCGTCTCGGCCCTGGGAGTGGTCATCAGCCGCAACGTCGTGCATTCGGCGCTGTTCATGAGCGGTTCTTTCCTGGGGATCTCGGGGTTCTTCGTGATGCTCAATGCTCCGGCTCTGGCGGCGTTTCAGGTTTTGATCTACGTCGGGGCGGTCACGGTGGTCATCCTGTTCGGCATCATGTTTACGCAGAGGCCGCAGGCGCGGCGGTTCCGCACGATCATCAACCGCCAGTTCTGGGCCGGATTACTGGTTGCTCTGGGCGTCGGAGGGTTCCTGTCGTACCTGCTCGCCACCGAGGACTGGAGCGACACGAGCGCGGGGAATGGCGCGGTAGACGTGGCGGATTTCGGGAATAATTTGCTCGGGGTGAGCC
>JACDGB010000429.1 GCA_013815485.1 Rubrobacter sp. | reverse complement strand
GCTTGTGGAGCGCGGGCAGAAGGTCGCGCTCGATGGAGATCAGGGCCGCGAGATGGATGGACGTGGGGATCACATCGTTCGACGACTGCCCCCGGTTGACGTGGTCGTTGGGATGCACGGGCTCTTTCGCGCCAGGCTCGCCTCCTAGAATCTGAATGGCCCGGTTAGAGATGACCTCGTTGGCGTTCATGTTGGTCGAGGTTCCGGAGCCGGTCTGGAAGATATCCAGGACGAACTGGTTGTCCAGCGTCCCCTCCACGACCTCCTCCGCCGCTCGGACGATGGAGTCTCGGATCCCCTCATCGAGGCCGCCGAGTTCGTGGTTCACATTGGCGGCTTCGAGCTTGATAGCTCCGAGAGCTTCGATGAAGCGGCGGGGGAAGCGGAGGTCGCTTATGGGGAAATTATCGAGCGCCCTTCTCGTCTGGGCGCCGAAGAGGGCGTCGCGGGGGACCGTGACCTCCCCCATCGAGTCGCGCTCTATGCGGTGCGGCGTTTCGTGAGCCGTCATGTGAGTCCTCCCATCGAAGCCGGAACGTTCGCATCATATAATCCGGGTACAAATCTATTATACGAGAGGTGAACTTTTGGATTTTCTACAGCACGCGCTGAAGGAATGGGCGGTCGCGGTTCGGGCGCTGGAACGCGGGGACACCACCCTCGTAGTCCGCAAGGGCGGCATACGGGAGAAGGCATTCGCCGTTCCCGAGACGCGCTTCCTCCTCCTCCCCGGCTACGAACACCAGCGGACGAACCTCGTGAAGCCGGAATTCCGCGGCATCATGGACGAAATACCGGACCTCACAGACGACGGCCCGCTGCGCTTCTCCTCCTTCGCCGAGGTCACGGGCGCGTACGAGGTCTCGGAGGCGGAGGACCTCGCGGCGCTCGACCCGAGCCATATGTGGATCCACGAGTACGCGGAGAGCCGCTTCAAGTGGCGTCCCAAGAAGCCGCTGACGGTTCTCGTCCTGCGGACTTATCTGCTCTCCGAGACGGTGGAGTTGCCGTTCCGGGAGGAGTATGGCGGGTGCAAGTCCTGGATCGAGCTTCGGGAAAGCGTCTCCGCCGAAGGAGCCCGGCCCGCGCTCTCCGACGAGAAGTTCGAGGAGATAGCCGCCCCGGCGCTGGAGGTCCTGAAGAAGCTGGAACCCGCGCCGGTGGGTTCGTAGGGGGATCGGATTGGGGACCGCAGCCGTACCAATCGTTCTGACCTTCTTGCTGGTGTTCTTCGCCTGGCGGATGGTCTTCTCGATGAACGGGGACCTGGTGCGGGCAAGGGCTTGGGGCGTGCTCGCCCGCAAGGCGCTGCCGTTCGGGGTGTTGACCTTGATGGCTTTGAGCATGTTGGTGATCCGGAACTTCCAAGAGCAGGGCGTGCTGACGGCGTGGGTGGCGATCTTCGTGGCCGGTGTCCTCGCCGCCAACTTCTTCTCCACGCCGGTGGCGGAGCGGCGGGCGAGCAAAGCCTTCCGCCGCGGCGACTACGAGAACGCCATCGCAGAGTACCGGACGCTCTCCGAGGAGCGTCCCCTCGCCCGCTACCTGGCCTTTCTCGGGGCGGCGCTGGGCGCGAACGGGGACAGCGAGGAGTCCGTGGAAGTCTCGACCCGGGCGGTGGATGCGGACCCGAAGTACGGCCTCGCCTACTACAACCGGGCGCTGGTCCATCGTCGGGCGAACCGTCGCAGCCGGGCGGCCAAAGACCTCCAGCGGGCGATAGACGCCGACCTCCCCCGCCGCTTCAAGAACGCAGCCCGCAAGCTCCTCGAAGAGATGAAGTGAACCTCTTCTATCCCACTTCGGGCGCGCTGGTAATATTGGCGATCTTTGGGTTCTTCATCGGGCGGCAGAGCCGGGACCTGTTGCGAGTCGGGGAATATCGGGAATTTCTGTGGCGGCTGATCCCCACCCTCTCGACAGCCGTCTTCATCGCGGGCCTGCCGTTCATCATGGAGCAGGCGACCTTCGATAACTACGGCCCCGTCCTATTCGTCTACCTGGGCGGCGCCGCCGTCCTGACGGTCGTGATGGCCCGCGCCGTCGCCCCCGATGAACGCCAGGCCGGGATGGCTTTCCGCAAAGGCGAATACGAGAAGGCCGCCGCGCTCTACGAAGACCTCATCACCCGTCGCCCTCTCCCACGCTACTACTCGGCCCTCGCCGCCAGCCTCGACGCCTCCGGCAACCCTTACGGCGCACTGGAGGCGGCGGAACAGGCGATCAAAGGCGACCCCAAACTCGGCATCGCCCTCTACAACCGCGCCTCAGCACTCGCCGCTTTAGGCGAGAAGAGCCGCGCTAGAAGCGACCTCCAGAACGTCTTCCGAACGGACTCAAGCCGCGTCCTTCGCCGCGCCGCCGCCGAAGCCCTTGAAAGCCTGGAAAAAGGCTAACCAACCTGGTTCATACTCGGCCAATCCCGGACTGAACGCTATCTCACCTTCTCCTGGATGTTCTCCTCCGAGGCGCGGACTTCGATGCTGCCCTCCCGCACCCTCGTCTCGTAGGTGGATTGGGGGAAGACGGCGGGACCGTCGAGG
>JACDGB010000089.1 GCA_013815485.1 Rubrobacter sp. | reverse complement strand
TACACGGGGAGCGGGCCTCTCTCCTCCATCCGGTGCATGGACAAGGACTACGCCAAGCGGGCGCTCTGGGCAGCCGGCATCCCGACGCCGCCCTTTCGGACCTTCCTGCGGCGGGCGATGAACGAGATGGGGGCCTCGGCAGCCCTCGACATGGCGGCGGAGTCTTTGGGTTATCCGCTCGTCGTCAAGCCCGCGAGGGAGGGGTCGAGCTTCGGGCTCTCGCGGGTCGAGGAGCCGGGTCAACTCCTCGACGCCGTCTACGAAGCATTCGGGTACGACGCCAAGATCCTGCTAGAAAGCTGGATGGAAGGCAGGGAAGTCTCCGTCCCCATACTCGAACCCTCCGGCGAAGAACCGAAAATCCTCGGCCTCGTGGAGATACGCCCGCGCGAAGGTGCCTACAACTTCGAGGCCAAATACACGCCGGGAGCGACCGACTTCGCCATCCCGGCTGAGATAACGTCGGAAGTCGCCGCCAGCCTCGAAGAGACGGCACTCATAGCCTACCGAACTTTAGGATGCTCCGGCTACGCCAGGATGGACACCATCGTAGAGGGCGAAACCCCGTGGGTCCTCGACGTGAAGACCATCCCAGGCTTCACAGAGACCTCGACGTTTCCGCTCGCCGCCGAGGCCGCCGGCCTCCCGTTCGAGAAGCTAGTCGAGGCGATACTGGACGCCGCGCTAAGGACCGAAGCCACGGCAAAGCTATAAGACAACGACTTGTTTGACAATGCAAAGATAAAGTAAGTGAAGTGGGGGTATGAGCGAAAATTTCCAATTCAGCGACACAGGTACGCTCTGGGTACTCCATATCGGCAATAACGACCGTATAGCCTTGCGAGCACTGGAAGAGAAGTTTGTTTGTATAGGATGGACGAAGATGGGCGATCTTTCACCCCACGACAATCGGCCCAAGATGCGTACCGCTATGGAGACAGCGTTCCCAACTTGGAAGTCGAAAACCATCAGTTCTTCGTACGGACAACCTTATCGGTTCGCACACGAGATGAAGGTCGGGGATCCGATTGTGCTTCCGGTACGACCAACAGGAGAAATTGCTATCGGTCGGATTGCTGGCAACTATCGTTGGAACAATGATCCTGACCTCATGATGAACGACTACAACAATGTACGGCCAGTAGATTGGTTAAAGGTAGTGCCCCGGACAACATTCTCTCAGGCTGCTCTCCATAGCTTCGGATCATTCTCTTCTGTTAGTACGTCGAATGATTACCTTGAAGAGGTGCAAACGGTTTTGCAAGGAGGAACGTTGGTCGAAGAGCCTCCTCCTGTACCAACAGAAGAGGCCGATGTTCTTGACAACGGAGCTACTGCACGAAACAACTACGAAACCGTCACGCAAGAGACAGAAGATTACCTACTGAAAGCTTGGCAGCGGACTGGGGTTGCATTCGAGCAGGTGGTAAGGGCAGTGTTCGAGGCTCTTGGGTACACTGCCACTGTAACGCAAGCCTCCGCCGATCACGGCGTGGATGTTATCGCTCACCCTGACGCACTCGGACTAGAGCGCCCGTTCATTAAAGTGCAAGTGAAAAGCGGCATGGGTTCCATTGGTGAACCTGAAGTGAACCAACTCAAAGGACTACTCAACCCAGGCGAGCAAGGAGTGCTTGTGTCGTTAGGAAAGTTCACAAGCGGAGCGAAAGCGGTGGAACGAAGCAGTCTGAATATAACCCTCATCGGTCCTCAGCGCTTCATCGAACTCTTTTTGGGTAACTACAATGATCTAGCACCCGAGTGGCGAGCCAAGTTTCCGCTTAAGCAAGTATTTGTGCCATTTAGCTAATCAATTCTGTTTCATGCTATTTGAACGGACCATCTTGCGAATCCAGATCCTAGAGCGAGCGTAATTTACGCTCCAACCCCCGCACCGACGAATTCTTCCAGAGCACCGAGCGCCATCCGCGCCTGCCGCTCCCGGCGCTCGGGCTTGGAGAGTCGTTTGCCGTTCTCCTTTTTCGGGGCGGCGGGGACGAGCCCCCAGTTGGAGTTTATGGGCTGGAGGGTGCCTTCTTTAGTGGTGATGTAGTGGGCGAGCGCGCCCATCATAGCGCCGCGGGGCATGGTGATAGGCTCCTGTCCGAAGACGATGCGGGCCGCGTTCGCGCCGGCGATGTGGCCCATCGCGGCGCTCTCCACGTAGCCCTCGACGCCGGTTAACTGGCCGGCGAAGAACAAGGGTGCTTCGCTGCGATCGGCCCGTATCCGCATGGTGGCGTCGAGCATGTGGTTGGAAGGCAGGTACGTGTTGCGGTGCATGACGCCCATGCGGGCAAAGTCGGCATTCTCCATGCCGGGTATCCGCCGGAAGACGCGCTTCTGCTCGCCCCACTTCAGGCGCGTCTGGAAGCCGACCATGTTGTACAGGCGACCCGCCTCATCGTCCTGGCGCAGTTGCACGACGGCGTATGCCTCTTTGCCAGTCCTCGGGTCAGGGAGACCGACGGGCTTCATCGGGCCGAAGCTCAGGGTCTGCTTACCGCGGCGGGCGATGGTCTCGACGGGGAGGCATCCCTCGAAGTACATATCTTCCTCGAAGTCTTTGATCGGGGACAGTTCAGCCTCCGCCAGATCCTCGACAAAAGCATAGTATTCGTCTTCCGTCATCGGACAGTTCAAATATGCGGCCTCGCCTTTGTTGTAACGCGATGCGAGGTAGACGATGGATTCATCGAGCGAGTCGCGGTGGATGATGGGGGATGCGGCATCGTAGAAGTACAGCGTCTCGCCAGAGAGGGCTTCTATCTTCTCGACGAGCGCATCGGAGGTGAGGGGGCCGGTGGCGATCACAGTGGGGCCATCCGGGATGTCCGTGACTTCTTTCCTCACGACCTCGATGTTGGGATGGTTATGCACCGTTTCGGTGACGGCGCGGGGGAAACCTTCGCGTGCGACGCCCAGAGCCCCGCCGGCGGGGACGGAGTTGGCCTCGCCGCAGCGTAGGATCACCGACCCGAGCCGCCGAAGCTCCTCCTTCAGAAGTCCCGACGCGGTGGTCAAAGACATATTGCCCAAAGAGTTCGAGCAGACAAGCTCCGCGAAATGTTCGGTGCGATGGGCCGGGGTCTCTTTGACGGGCCGCATCTCCCACAGTTCCACGGAGCAGCCCAGTTCCGCCGCCTGCCAGGCCGCTTCGCTACCGGCTAGCCCGCCGCCTATTACAGTTACGTCTGGCACTATGGGATCACTCCTTATCCGGGTCTTTGATCGTTCACGGAGAGCGTATTCTACGCCAGCGGCGTGGGATGTCAGGAGATTTGGGGTATACGGATCCGCACGTCGGCGCGAGAGATTTGGTGCATACTCCCGTTTATGGAGAAGCTCGTGGACAATCGCTACGAGATCATCCGTCCCCTGGGTAGTGGTGGGGTGGCGGACGTGTACCTGGCCCACGACGAGGTTCTCGGCCGCGACGTGGCCCTGAAGATGTTGAATCGGGAGCGTTCGGGCGACGAGGAATTCGTGGAGCGGTTCCGGCGCGAGGCGCGGAGCGCGGCGGCTCTATCCCACCCTAATATCGTCTCCATCTACGACCGGGGCGAGTCCGGGGACGGCTCCTGCTACATCTCGATGGAGTACCTGCCAGGCGGGACTTTGAAGGACCGCATCTCGCGGGATGGGCGGCTCTCTCCCTCAGTCGCGGCGGAGGTGGCGGTCCAGATCTCGGAGGCTCTCGGGGCCGCGCACGAGCGCGGTGTGATCCACCGCGACATCAAACCCCAGAATGTGCTGGTGACCCGCTCGGGCGATGTGAAGGTCGTAGACTTCGGCATAGCGCGGGCCGAATCTGATACCTCGATGACCCGAACAAACCTCGTGATGGGCACCGCCGCGTACATGTCACCCGAACAGGCCACCGGCGGCGAGACCGAACCCCGCGGCGACCTCTACTCACTCGGTGTCGTGATGTACGAGATGCTCACCGGCGAGCTGCCTTTCAAGGGCGAAGACCCAATCGCCGTGGCGATGAAACACGTAAACGTCCCACTGCGTCCACCGAAGGAAATCGCCCCTGACATCCCCGAAAACATGAACGCCCTCGTCACGAAACTTCTCGCTAAAGACCCCAACGACCGTCCCGCGAACGCGGGCGCGCTAATAGATGAACTCCGGCGCGCCACGAGAGAAGAAGCACGGCCCAAACCCGAGGCGGCGAGAAGTCCCGCCAGGACGGCGGCGGGACCGCCAGTCGCCACCCGCCGTACCGCGCCGTACCGTGGGAACAGCCGAGGCGGACGCGGCGGCCCGAACTTGAGCAGCATTGTTCCCTGGTTACTGGTCGTGCTGTTCGTGGTGGGGGTCATCGTGGGCGGCATGTTCGTACTGCGGATTCTCGGCGGCATCGCGCTGCCGTAGGAGATACTGCGGCGGGGCTACCATCTGCCACGCCGTTTATAATGTCGCGGACGAGCAAGGCCATAACGAGGAGGGTCCGTGAGCAGAAGAGATTACGACGAGGGTTACGAGGACGCCCGCAAGGAGATGCAGGAGCGCGAGTTTGGCTCGCGTGGAGGAGGCGGCAGTTCGTTTACCGCCGCCGTGCTCATCAAGTACCTGGCTATCGTGATCGTCGTGATCATCGTCGCCTACGTGATACTGCGTATCCTCAACTCCATAACAGGCGCTCTCTAAACCAACCGCGCAAGATACTGCGGCCAACCCGCAAACGCGAGCCGGTGGATTTATCTTTCGATCCCGCGCCGCATGGACCCCGAAAGGCTGAAACGTGAGGCTCTATTCTCTACCGGCGTTTATCTTGTCATGCTGCGTGGCATGGTGCCTGCTCGGGCTGGCGGGTTGCTCTACATCGCCGGAGGGCGTCGGAGAACAAGCCGAGCGCGGCAAGGTTGAGGACGGGCGCATCGAGTTGCCCGAGCCCGAGCCGGTGCCGGGGCTCGCCTCCGACGAGTGGTCGCCGCCGCCCGTCTGGCTGGTCTCCCGAGGCAGGATCGTTCAGGGAAGCTACGGCGAGTTCTGCAAGCTAGATGACTGCACGGGCATGGAGACCCCGGAGCAGATGGGCGATGACCTCGCGGCCATTCAAGTCTCGGGGAAAGAGACTTTCGTGGTGATTGGGAGCAGCCGCGTCAGCGAGTTCGCGGCAGGGACCAGAGAGTGGAGCGAGGAGTCGGCCGGCCCGCCCGTGCCCGGCGTCTACACTGAGCCCGGCATCCCTCCCGGCATGCGCGGCCTCGACGCCCGACGCGTCCCCGAAGGAGCCAATCCAACCGTGGAACCTGTCTCCATCCCGGCCCCTGGCGAGACGACCGGCCCGGTCTCGAGCGGCGCTTCCGATGGCACTTCCGTATTCGATCTCGCATCCAACGGCAGGCCGGGGGACCGTCGCCTTTCGGTGTACCTGGAGATAGGCGAGTATGACCGGGCCGTCTACCACTGGCGCCTGGATCCAGGCAGCGAGGCTGACATCGTGTCTCCCGAAGCCTCGCCGGAGACGACCTCCGCCACCATCGAAGAACTGGCCTCTCCGCAAGAGAAGACGGTGGAGGAGACGACTTCCCTCGCGGCGGACAACGAGCCGCGCGGACCAGCGTTCCGCGGTGTCAGGACGCGCTCCATCGGCGGCTCCCCCACCGGCATCGCCGCCGGGGAAGGATATCTGTGGGTACTCGACCGCGATAGCTCCGGGCCAGCCCTGCTGAAGCTGAATCCGGACACCGGGGAGAAGCTCTCCACGTTGAAAGTCCCCGATACGAGCAGCGGTCTGGAGGCCGGGTCTGGCGCCGTCTGGCTCATCGAAGAAGACATGGGGACAGTGCTGCGCCTCGATCCTTCATCGGGCAAGGTGGAGCAACGGATACGGGTCGGCGGTTCGCCGTCGGAAATGGCGGTGGCCGAGGACGCGGTTTGGGTCGCCATCACCAATGGAGAACGGAGCGGCAAGGTGGTGAAGATAGACCCGCGCACGGCAAGTATCGCCGCAGAGATAGAGACTCCCGGGTCCGTCGAAAGCATCACCGTGGATGCAACCTCCGGGGAGGTGTGGGCGGTCGTCCCGGAGGCGGTTCGAGGCATCGAGAATCGGGATGAAGCCCAGATCCTGCGCATGGAGCCCGAGACGAACAGCATCTCCGAACGGCTGGTGGCGCCCGGCGGCGTGACGGACATCGCGGCCGGAGCAGGCGCGGTGTGGGCCATGGATCCCGATGGCGAACTTCTCGAAATCGCCGCGGAGAAGACCCGTATCTCTAGCGTCACGCCCCTCGCCTCGCCGGGCCCATACGAGATGGAGTTCGGAGCAGGCTCCCTCTGGGTCGCGGGCGTCAATACCCTGACCCGCGTGGAACCCGGCGCGGCTGCCTCCACCCGTTCCCTGAAGGTCGGTCCATATGGCGCCGAGAATGTGGCCCTCGGCGAAAAGTACGTCTGGACGGTCGGCCCCGGCGATGGGCGCAGCGGAATGCTCACGCGCATAACACCGTAGATCCGCTCCCGTCAGGGGACCATTCGGTAGAAACGCCAGAAGCCGTTCCCTATGAGCAGAACCTCGACGCCCTCGAAACCAGCTTCGAGGGCGCGGCCTCGCAGCGTCGCCGGGCGTGGCGCGAAACTCACTCTCGAAGCGGAGACTTCGCGGTCCCGCCTCTTTCGCGCGCCGACTGGAAGTTATCGTCTTGTTTGTATGCTCACGGTCGAGTCGGCGGTCGCCGAATGGCTCGCCGCATCCGCGGCCTGGACCGTGATCCGCCTGAATGCCGGGGGCTCTTCAGGGGCGAATCGTGGCGGCTACCAAGCGGTCGCGCCGCCATCCACGACGATGGTCTGGCCCGTGATGTAGGCGGCCGCGGGCGAGGCGAGGAACACGACGACGCCTTTCAGGTCTTCGGGGTTTCCGAAGCGGCGGAGCGGTATGTCGGAGAGCATCTGTTCCTCGAAGTTTTCAATCAAGGCGCCACTCATGCGGGTCGGGAACCAGCCTGGGGCGATGGCGTTGACGGTGATGCCATGAGGAGCCCAGTTCGTCGCCAGGTCGCGGGTCATGGAGATGACGGCGCCCTTGCTGGTGTTGTAGCCGAC